>CAZRKV010000001.1:0-33565 GCA_964600305.1 uncultured Nocardioides sp.
GTCAATTCCTCCCGGGTCCAGGCCGGTGAGGAGTCACTTCTCCCCCGCCAGGGGGCGGTGAGGGGTCACGCTGGCCCTGGGCCGGCCACGCCGTTGTCGACGACCTCAGCGGATGCCGAGGACACGGTGCTCCCGGATGGACATCACCAGGGCGACGATCCACCCGATGACGGTCCAGCCGAGCAGGAAGTTCACCCAGAAGACGGTCCAGGAGTTCGCCGTGCCGCGCACGGCTGCGATCGCCCAGGGCAGCATGTAGCCGCCGGTGAGGATCGCGACGAGGATGGCGACCACGGCGCTGACGGGCCGGTCTTTGCGGTCGGTCACGATCTGCATGCCCACCACGGTAGCCAACCGGGCCCGAGCACGGGAGAAGGTGACGCCTCACCGCCCCAGGGCCGGGAGGACGTGACTTCTCACCGCTCGAGGGCGGGAAGAAGTGACTTCTCGCCGTCAGCGGATGGTGCGGTAGGCGCCCTGGTAGTACAGCAGCGGGTCCGGGGAGGCTCCCTGGTCGTCCGCGGCGAAATCCATGTCCTGCACCTGGCCCACCACGATGTAGTGGTCGCCCGCCTCGTGGACGGCGTGGACCGTGCAGTCGACGTACCCCAGCACGCCCTCGAGCAGGGCCGACCCGGTCTTGGAGTACGACCACGGCACGTCGGCGAACTTGTCCGCGCCGCGCGAGGCCATCGTGTTCGAGATCTCGACCTGGTCCGCGGTGAGGAAGTTGACGCAGAAGTGGCCCGTGGCCCGCATCTGTGGCCACGCGCGGGAGGTCTTCGCCGGCATGAACGTCACCAGCGGGGGGTCCAGGGAGACGCTCGCGAACGACTGGCAGGTCATGCCCACCGGCTCACCACCGGCCACCGAGGTCACCACGGTGACCCCGGAGCAGTAGCGACCCAGCACGTCGCGGAACTGGCGGGCGGCCCGCTGGCGGGCCTCGCTGTCGGGGAGGTCGATCTCCTCACCGGGGCGGAACTCGATGTCGAAGTTGCCCAGGAACGAGTCGATCAGCTCCCGTGGGGGCCAGGTCTCGCGCGCGTCCGGGCGCATCCCCGCCGGGATCTCGTGGTCAGCCATGCTCACCATTGTCCCGCTCAGGCCCCGCCACCGAAGTCGTGCCCCCAGTAGGACACCGCCGTGCTCTCCCGGGCGACCCACCTCGCGTCGTCGACCTGCAGCCCCTCGGTGCCGAACTCGACGTCGAACCCGCCGGGCGACCTGACGTAGAACGAGACCATCTCGTCGTTCATGTGCCGGCCCAGGGTGGCCGACAGCGGCGCCTTGTGCTTGCGCACCCGCTCCAGTGCGCGGCCCACGTCGTCGAGCTCGGAGACCTCCAGCATGACGTGCACGCACTTGGCCGGGTTCGGCATCGGCAGGAACGCCAGCGAGTGGTGCCGCGGGTTGACCCCGAGGAAGCGCAGCCACACCTTGCTGCCCGGCTCCTTGCCGACGAACTCGCCGGGCATGCTCATCGAGTCCCGCAGCCGGAAGCCGAGCACGTCGCGGTAGAAGTGCAGCGCCTCGACGTCGTCGTGGACCGGTAGCACGACGTGCCCCATCCCCTGGTCGCCGGTGACGAAGGAGGCGCCGTACGGCGTCACGGCCGGTCGTGCCTCGTAGGTGATGCCGTGGAACAGCTCGAAGACGTTGTCGAAGGGATCGCTGAACCGGACCAGCTCCTGGACGCGGCGCTCGTCCAGCTCCTCCCGGGAGCCCTCCTCGAAGTCGATCCCGGCCTTCGCCAGGTGCTCGCGAGCCTCCTGCAGCGCCGTGTGGTCGGCCACCTCCCAGCCCACGCAGGACAGCTCGTCGACGTCCGCGGGGAAGACCACCCAGCGGGCCGACACCTGGTCGATCCGGTAGTACAGGTGCTCCTCGTTCGGACCACGGGCGGCCACCAGGCCCAGCACCTTCTCCGCGAAGTGACGCCAGGCGTCCAGGTCGGTGGCGGCCACGCGGACGTACCCCATGGACTTGATGTCGATCGTCACGACTCTCTCCCTCTCTCGTGACCGGTCACGATGTGGTCTCGCGGTGCCGGGCCAGGAAGGCCGTCGCCACCTCGCAGAACTCCTCGGCGGCCTCGATCTGCGCCCAGTGCCCGCACCGCGGGAACACGTGCAGCGACGCCTTCGGGATCAGCTTCAGGGCCGCCAGGGCACCGTCGAGCGGGTTGACCCGGTCCTCCCGCCCCCAGGTCAGCAGCGTGCGGTGGCGCAGCCGGTGCGCCTCCCGCCAGAGCATCCCGTCCTCGAAGGTCTCGGGATCCCAGAACGAGGCCCCCATGGACGCCATCGCCTCCCTGGCCCCCGGAGCGGTGGCCGCGGCGTACCGCTCCTCCACCAGCTCGTCGGTGACCAGCGACTGGTCGACCACCATCGTGGAGATGAAGGCCCGCAGCCGCTCCCTGGTCGGATCCCCGGCGAAGTCCATCAGCCGCTGGACACCCTCGGTGGGGTCGGCGTGGAAGAGGTTCAGCGACAGGCCCCCCGGGCCCATCAGCACCAGCCGGCCGACCCGGTCCGGGTGGTCCAGCGCCAGCCGCATCGCCGTGCCCCCGCCCAGGCTGTTGCCCAGCAGGTGCACCTTGTCGATGCCGAGCGCGTCGAGCAGCGCCACCACGTGGTCGGCGGCGTGCCGGTAGAAGTTGCCCTCGACCGGGGGCTTGTCGGACTCCCCGAACCCCGGCTGGTCGACCAGCAGGGTCCGGAAGCTCGCGGCGAACCCCGGGAGCGAGGACCCGAAGTTGGACCAGGCCGACGCCCCGGGGCCTCCCCCGTGCAGCATGAGCAGCGGCAGCCCGCCCCCCACCGGGGTCCCGCCGGGTGCCGCCGCCGACGGTCCGGCCTCGTAGTAGTTCAGCGTGATCCCGCGGACGGTGGCCGTCCGCTGCAGGTCGCTCCGCTCCTGACCCATCGGCTCAGTACATCCCCGGGTCGACCTTGTGACCGAACTGGTGGGCGCCGTACATCTGCAGGGCCCGTTCGGGGTCGTTCGCCGCGTGGACCCGCCCCGCGTGCGCGTCCCGCCAGGTGCGCTGGAGGTAGGTGCCCTCGGCCAGGGCCCGGCCGCCCGAGGCCTCGAAGAGCTGGTCGATCGCCTCGATCGCGCGCTGGGTCCCCAGCACCTGGTCACGCCGTACCTTCAGGCGCAGGCCGAGGGGGATCCTCTCGCCCCGGGCCACGTGCGCCTGCTCGTCCCGGATGTTCTGCATCGTCAGCGCCCAGGCGGCGTCGATCTCGGACTCCGCGCGCGCGACGCGGACCGCGGCGAAGGGGTCGAGCGAGGCCTTCTCACCGACGTAGGAGGCCCGGACGCGCGTGCGCTGCATCTCGACGTGCTCGGTGTGCGCCCCGGCGGCCATGCCGATGATGGGGCTGGAGATGGTGGTGGTGAACAGGGAGTGGAAGGGCAGCTTGTACAGCTCGCCGGGGTTGACCTCCTGCCCGGGGCCGAAGCAGCGACCCGTGTCGCTCATCGAGAGCGTGAACGCCTCGGGGACGAACGTCTCCTCCACCACGATGTCGTTGGACCCGGTGCCGCGCAGCCCGACCACGTTCCACACGTCGACCACCTGGTACTGCTCCCGCGGCAGCAGGAAGGTCTTGAAGTCGGTGACCTGGCCCTCGGCGTCGAACACCAGGCCGCCCAGCAGCACCCAGGAGGCGTGGTCGCAGCCGGAGGAGAAGCTCCACGTGCCCGACAGCAGGTATCCGCCGTCGGTCAGTCGAGCCTTGCCGGTGGGGGCGTACGACGAGGACGCGCGCACGCTGGTGTCCGAACCCCACACCGCCTGCTGCGCCTCGTCGTGGAACAGGCCGATCTGCCAGGGATGGACGCCCAGGACCGAGGAGACCCACCCGGTGGAGCCACAGGCGCCGGCGATCTCGCGCACCGCGGTGTAGAAGTCCACGGGGTCGGCCTCCAGCCCGTCGTACCGGCGGGGCTGGAGCATCCGGAAGAAGCCGGTGGCCTCGAGGTCCTTGATCGATGCCTCGGGGATGACCCGGAGCCGCTCCGCCTCTTCGGCCCGCTCCCGGAAGCTGGGGAGCAGGTCACGGACTCCGTCGAGCACTTGCTGGGACATCGAGCCCTCCTGTCGTGGATCGAACAACCCCAAGACTAGAACATGTTCTAGTTATGGTCAAAGAACATGTTCCACCGCTCAGGGGCGGGCGTCCTGCTCGGCCCGGAGCTGCAGGGCGATGTCGATCAGCTGGTCCTCCTGGCCGCCGATGAGGTGGCGTCGTCCGGCCTCCAGCAGGATCTGGGCACCGGAGACGCCGTAGCGCTCCGCGGCGTGGCCGGCGTGCTTGAGGAAGGAGCTGTACACGCCGGCGTACCCCATCATCAGCGTCATCCGGTTCAGCGTGCACTCCTCGGGCATGGCCGGCCGGACGACGTCCTCGGCGGCATCGACGACCTGCAGGAAGTCGACCCCCGTGTTCCAGCCGAGCTTGTCGCAGACGCCGATGAACGCCTCGAGCGGGGTGTTGCCCGCGCCGGCGCCGAAGCGGCGCACCGAACCGTCGATCTGCGTGGCGCCGGCCCGGGCCGCGATCACGGTGTTGGCCACCCCGAGGCCGAGGTTCTCGTGACCGTGGAACCCGACGTCGGCCTGCTCGCCCACCTCGTCCACGAGCGCCGCGACCCGGTCGCCGACGTCCTCCATCACCATCGCGCCCGCGGAGTCGACCACGTCGACGCACTGGCAGCCGGCGTCGACCATGATCCGCGCCTGCTTGGCCAGGACCTCCGGGGGCTGGGTGTGCGCCATCATCAGGAAGCCCACGGTCTCCAGCCCCAGCTGGCGGGCCAGCGCGAAGTGCTGCTCGGACACGTCGGCCTCGGTGCAGTGGGTGGCGACCCGGCAGATCTGGCCGCCGTTGTCCTGCGCAGCGCGGATGTCGTCCTTGGTCCCGACGCCGGGCAGCATGAGGAACGCGATCCGCGCCCGCTGCGCCGTCTCGGCGGCGAGCCGGATCAGCTCCTGCTCGGGCGTGCGCGAGAACCCGTAGTTGAACGATGACCCGCCCAGTCCGTCGCCGTGGGTCACCTCGATCACCGGGATGCCGGCGGAGTCCAGGGCCCCCACCATGTCCCTGACCTCTCGGGGCACGAACTGGTGGCGCTTGTGGTGCGACCCGTCACGCAGGCAGGTGTCGGTCAGCCGGAGGTCCAGCGGACCCCACGGCTCCTCACCGTGCACCTGCGACCAGGTGCGTCCGAGCCGGTTGGTCTCAGGCGTGTTCACGTGGCTCACCGGTCGATCTCCTTCGCGATGTGCTCGCCGACCTGCGCGGCGGCGGCGGTCATGATGTCGAGGTTGCCGGCGTACGGCGGGAGGTAGTCGCCCGCGCCCTCGACCTCGACGAAGATGCTGACCTTGGTCCGCCCCCCGGTCGCCTCCGTCGGGTCGTCGAACTGCGGGTCCTGCAACAGTCGGTAGCCGGGCACGTAGGCCTGCACGGCGCGCTCCATCGCCCGCACCGAGTCAGCGATCCGGTCCCGGTCGGCGTCGGGGTCGACGGCGCAGAAGATGGTGTCGCGCATGATCATCGGCGGCTCGGCCGGGTTGAGGATGATGATCGCCTTGCCCTGCTCGGCCCCACCGATCCGCTCCACCCCCCGGGCCGTGGTGCGGGTGAACTCGTCGATGTTCGCCCGCGTGCCGGGGCCCGCGGAGGCGCTCGAGACCGAGGCCACGATCTCGGCGTAGGGGACCCGCGCCACCCGCGAGACCGCGGCGACCATGGGGATCGTCGCCTGACCGCCGCAGGTGATCAGGTTGACGTTGGCGGCGCCCCGGTGCTCCTCGCCGTTGACGGGCGGGATCACCGCCGGCCCCACGGCCGCCGGGGTGAGGTCGACCGCGCGGATCCCGGCCTCGGCGTACCGGGGCGCGTACTCGCGGTGGACGTAGGCCGAGGTGGCCTCGAAGACCAGGTCAGGGAGCAGGTCCTGCTCCAGCAGCCGGTCCACTCCCTCGTGGCTGGCCTCGAGCCCGGACTCACGGGCCAGCCGGAGCCCCTCGGACGTGGGGTCGACGCCGATCATCCAGCGCGGTTCGATCACCTCCGACCGGAGCAGCTTGTACATCAGGTCGGTCCCGATGTTGCCCGGGCCGACGATGGCGGCGGTTGCCTTGGTCATGGATCCCCTTCAGTCGGTGAACGAGAGGCGGACGCTGCCCAGGCCGTCGAAGACGGCCTCGAACTCGTCGCCGGGATGGGCATCGATCGCCCGATGGACGCTGCCCGGGAGCACGACGTGGCCGGCCTCGAGCGTGACGCCGAAGGAGGCGACCTTGCGCGCCAGCCAGGCCACGGCCGTGACCGGGTTCCCCAGCACCGCGTCGGAGCGCCCCTGCGCCACCTGCTCGCCGCGGCGCAGCAGCCGGGCCGGGATCGCGGTCAGGTCGAGGTCCTGTGGCGCCACGCGCTCGGCACCCAGCACGTAGCCGGCCGAGCTGGCGTTGTCGGCGATGGTGTCGCCGATCCGGATGTCCCAGTCGGTGATCCGGCTGTCGATCAGCTCGATCGCCGGGGCCACGGCCTCGGTGGCGGCGACGACGTCGGCCTCCGTGCACCCCTCGCCGGGCAGGGCGGCGCCGAGCACGAAGCCGACCTCCACCTCCACCCGGGGCGTGCAGTAGTCGGCGACCCGGACGGGGACGTCCTGGTGCAGCTCCATGTCCGAGAGCAGGTGGCCGTAGTCGGGCTCGTCGACGCCCATCATCTCCTGCATCGCCGTGGACGACAGGCCCACCTTGTGGCCGTGCACCCGCGCTCCCCCGGCCAGCCGGCGCCGGATGTTGAGCAGGGCGATCTCGTAGGCGTCGACGACGTCGAGGTCCGGCCAGGTCTCGCGGAGCGGGCGGATCGGGCATCGGTCGCGCTCGGCCGCGGCGAGGGCCCTGGCGGCCTCGTTCCGCTGATCGGTGGAGAGCATGCGGTCATGCTAGAACCTGTTACATTTTTCGGGTAGTTCGAGTCCCGCCGAGGCGGATGGTCCCAGCACGAGTGACGGAGGAAGAGTGCCCCCGAACCCCACCGCCCCAGGCGCCGCAGACCGCTCCGAGTACGACGTGGTCGTGGTCGGAGCGGGAGGCGCCGGGATGACCGCCGCCCTGGCCGCCGCCCATCGCGGGCTGGACGTCCTGCTGGTCGAGAAGAGCCGGTGGTTCGGCGGCTCCACCGCGCGTTCCGGCGGCGGCGTGTGGATCCCGGGCAACTGGGCCCTGCGCGAGGCCGGGCAGGCCGACGACCCGGCCGAGGCCAAGCGCTACCTCGACGCGATCGTGGGTGACTCCTCCCCCAAGACCCGGCGCGACACCTACATCGACCGGGGCCCCGAGGTGATGGACTTCCTCCGCGAGCACACACCGGTCCGCTTCACCTGGGTGCCCCAGTACTCCGACTACCACCCCGAGCAGCCCGGTGGTCGCTCCGCCGGTCGGAGCGTGGAGCCCGTCCCTCTGGACGCCCGCTTCCTGGGCGAGGAGCTCGAGCGGCTCCACCCGCCCTACACCAAGGCCCCGGCGAACATGATCGTCACCCAGGCCGACTACCGGAAGATCAGCCTGGGCATGCGGACGCTGCGGGGCCCGCTGACCATGGCCAGGGTGGCCCTGCGCCGGATGCTGGCGATGCTGCGCGGTCGGCGGATGTACGCGATGGGCAACGCCATCGCGATCGGGTTGCGCAAGGGCCTCCTCGACGCCGGCGTGCCGGTGCGGTACGAGACCGAGCTGACCGGGCTGGTGGTCGAGGGCGGCCGCGTCCGCGGCGTACGGGTGGCCGGCGCCGGTGGCGAGCAGGAGATCCGGGCCCGGCGCGGGGTCGTCCTCGGCAGCGGCGGCTTCGAGCACAACCTCGAGCTGCGGGAGAAGCACCTCCCCTCCCCGACCAGCACCGACTGGACCACCGGGGCCCCGGCCAACACCGGCCGCGGCATCGAGGCCGGCATCGCCGCGGGGGCCGGGGTCGCACTGATGGAGGACGCCTGGTGGGGACCGACCATCCCCCTGCCGCGCGGCCCGTGGTTCTGCCTGGCCGAGCGGAACCTCCCGGGCTCGATCCTGGTCAACGCCGACGGTCGCCGGTTCATGAACGAGGCCCTCCCGTACGTCGAGGCGGTGCACGAGATCTACCGGGGCCAGGCCACGGGCACCTCCCACGTGCCGGCGTGGCTGGTGCTGGACCAGCGCTACCGCAACCGCTACCTCTTCGCCGGCCTCGGTCCCCGCCAGCCGTTCCCGGGGCGGTGGTACCGGTCCGGGGTCGTGCACAAGGGGGCTTCGCTGGAAGAGCTCGCGGAGAGCATCGGCGTCCCGGCCGCCAACCTGCGCGCCACCGTCGAGCGCTTCAACGGGTTCGCCCGTGCCGGGGTGGACGAGGACTTCCACCGGGGCGAGAGCGCCTACGACCAGTACTACTCCGACCCGACCGTCAAGCCGAACCCGTCGCTGCACCGCATCGACGAGGCGCCGTTCTACGCGGTCAAGATCGTGCCCGGCGACCTGGGGACCAAGGGCGGCCTCGTCACCGACGAGCACGCGCGGGCCCTGCGCCCCGACGGCAGCGTGATCGAGGGGCTCTACGCCTCCGGCAACGCCTCCGCCGCGGTGATGGGCCACACCTACGCCGGTCCCGGCGCGACCATCGGGCCGGCCCTCGTCTTCGGCTACCTCGCCGCCGAGGACCTCGCGCGCACTCCCGCGCCCGACCCCACCACCCCGTAGACCGGAAGGACACCACCGTGCCCATCGATCCGTCCCTCGCCGTCGGCGCCCGGCTCCCCGACCGGACCTTCACCTGGACCTCCTCCGACGTCCTGCTCTACCACCTCGGGATCGGGGCCGGCGCCCGCCCGGGCGACCAGACCGACCCCACCGCCCTGCGCTACACCCACGACGACGAACACCTCCAGGTGCTCCCGTCGTTCGGCGTCGTGGCCCCCACGTTCCACGAGACGGACCCACCGGCCCTGGACATCCCCGGGTGCGACATCGACCTGCAGCAGGTGCTGCACGGATCCCAGGAGATCCGGGCGCACCGCCCCCTGCCCACGTCCGGCACCGCCACCCTGCACCCGCGCGTGGCCGAGGTCTGGGACAAGGGCAAGGCCGCAGTCATCGTCCAGGAGGGCGAGGCCGTCGACGAGTCCGGGGAGGCCCTGTGGACGGTCCGATCGGCCATCTTCGCCCGCGGCGAGGGTGGCTTCGGGGGAGAGCGGGGCCCCTCGACGTCCGTGGCGTTGCCCGACCGCGCGCCCGACGCCGGTACGACGTACGACGTGGCGCCGCAGCAGGCGCTCCTGTACCGCTTGTGCGGCGACCGCAACCCGTTGCACGCGGACCCCGGTTTCGCCCGGGAGGCCGGCTTCCCCGCCCCGATCCTGCACGGCCTGTGCACCTACGGGATCGTCCTCCGCGAGGTGACCGACCTGTTGCTGGAGGGTGACGCCACGCGCGTCGGCGCCTTCTCGGCGCGCTTCGCGGGCGTGGTCTTCCCCGGCGAGACCATCCACGTCGACACCTGGGACGACGGGGACCGGGTCCTGGTCGGTGCCACGGTCGGCGACGACCGGAGGCCGGCCCTCGCCGACTGCGTGCTCACCCGGGCCTGACGGCCTCGAGCATCCGCGCCAGCTCCTCGGGGAAGCCAGCGGCCAGGTCGTCGAGGTCGGGCAGGAGGTCCCGGCACGCGATCAGGCCCACGTGGACCCGGCCCGCGTTCGAGAGCACCGTGATGTTCAGTCCGGCGCCATGCATGATCGGCCCGAGGGGGTAGAGCCCCTCGATCCGCGCCCCGGCGAAGTACAGGGGGAACGGCGGCCCCGGGACGTTTGACAGCACCAGGTTGTGGACCACGGGGTGCCGCTCCGCCAGCCGCAGCCCGGCGTAGGCGCGCACGGCCAGCCCGAAGGTCCGCGGAGCGGCGAACTCCGCCCAGTCCTGGAGGGCGTCGGCGCTGATCGCCTGCTGGTGCTCCTTGGCGTGGCGGTTGGTGGTGGCCAGTCGTTCCAGCCGTTCGATCGGGTCGGCGACGTCGGACTCGAGCCGGGCGAACAGCGCCGAGACCTTGTTGGCACCCGCCTCCCGCCGGCTCGTGTCGCGCACCGACACGGGGACGACGGCCAGCAACGAGGCGTCCGGCAGCGCATCCCGTGCCTGCAGGTACCGGCGCAGCGCCCCGCCCGCCAGCCCGAGGACGACGTCGTTCACGGTGGCACCGGTCGCCGCCTTGACCTCCTTGACCTCCGCCAGGTCCAGGTCCGCGACGGACACCACGCGGCGACCGGTGATGGTGGCGTTGAACGGCGTCCGGGGAGCCGTGAGGGGCGCGGCCATCGCCGTACCTCGTCGCGCACGTTCGATGGTGCGGGTGATCAGCTGGGTCGAGGGGCTCACCAGCCGCAGCGCCCCCAGGGGCCGGGCGAGGTTCTTGCCCACGGCGCGCACGGCGAGCTCGGCGGCCCCGGGGTCCCGCCCCACCGCTCCGGTGTCCTCGGTGCGCAGCGGTTCGCCACCGGGCTCCAGGCTGCACAGGTGGGACAGCAGGCTGGCGCCGGAGAGGCCGTCGACGGTCGCGTGGTGCATCTTGGCGAAGATCGCCACCTTGCCCTCGTCGTACCCCTCGATGACGAACATCTCCCAGAGCGGCCGGCTCCGGTCCAGCTGCTGCCCCGCCAGGTGGCCGCACAGCTCCATCAGCTCCTCTCGCCCGCCCGGCTGCGGGAGTCCGAGTCGGTGCACGTGGTGCTCGATGTCGAAGTGCTGGTCCGGCACCCAGATCGGGTGGTCGAGGCCCAGGGGCACCTGGCGCAGCTTGCGGGTGAAGTGGGGTACCCCCTCGATCCGGCGGTCGATCTCCGCGCGCAGGGCCGGGAACGAGTACCCGTCGGGCATGGTCGACGGATCGACCACCACCAGCGCGCACACGTGCAGCAGCTGCTCCGGGGTCTCGAGGTACAAGAAGCTGGCGTCGAGCCCGGTGAGCTGCTGCATGGGCAGATGGTAGGCCCCGGACGAGAACCTGTTCTCGTTGTCGTGGTGCGTGTCACCTACATTGGCTCCCGTGGGTTTCCTTCGTCGACAGATCATCACCGCCGCTCTCACCGCCAACGCCCTGCGCCCCGCGCGTGGGTTCCGGGCCGGGATCCCGTCGTTCTTCGCCGGGTGGCTCACCGGGGAGCTCGCCCCCCACGTGCTCACGGTGACCGCCGCCGACGCCGCCCTGCACCTGCCCCGGGCCCGGGAGCACCGGTGGGGGCTGGCCCTGGCCGCGCTCAGCTCGGCCGGACTGGTCCGGATGCTGTGGCAGAGCCAGCAGGTCCGGGACGATGTCGAGCGCGCCCTGGCCGAGGGACTCGGGACGGACTACGCCGAGCGGCTCGACCGCCTGCCCACGCCGGCCGACCTCGCGACCCCGTGGCGCCGGTTGGTCAACCCTTTCCGGATGCGTGACGAGCGGGTCCGCGTGGTCCGCAACCTCAGCTACGCCCCGCACGGCAAGCGCGGTCACCTCGACGTCTACCTGCCCGCCGACCGCCGGCCCGAGCAGGCGCCGGTCCTGCTGCAGGTGCACGGCGGCGCCTGGACCCTGGGCAGCAAGGACGAGCAGGGCATCCCCCTGCTGCAGCACATGGCCGCGAAGGGCTGGATCGGCGTCTCGATCAACTACCGGCTCGCTCCGCGCGACCCGTTCCCGGCGCAGGTGGTGGACGTCAAGCGGGCGATCGCGTGGATCCGCGAGCACGTCGCCGAGTTCGGCGGGGACCCGGACTACATCGCCATCACCGGCGGGTCGGCCGGGGGCCACCTGGCCGCCCTGGCGGCCGTCACGCCGAACGACCCGGCGTACCAACCCGGCTTCGAGGACGTCGACACCACGGTGCAGGCCGCCGTACCCCACTACGGCGTCTACGACATCGCCGCGTCCACCGGGCTGCGCTCGGCCGAGCTGATGCGTGACCGGTTCTTCGCCCCGCGGGTGGTCGGGCGCCCCTGGAGCGAGGCACCGGAGGTCTACGAGGCGGGCTCACCGATCCTGCGCGTCACCGAGGACGCCCCCGACTTCTTCGTGATCCACGGCAGCCACGACACCCTGGTCTCGGTGGAGCAGGCCCGCCTCTTCGTCCAGCGGCTCCGGGAGGTGTCCGACCACACGGTCGTCTACTCCGAGCTGCCGGGTGCCCAGCACGCGTTCGACGTCTTCCCCTCGATCCGCAGTGCCCACGTGGTGCGCGGGATCGAGCGCTACCTGCAGTGGCACTGGAACAGCCACCGGGCCGGGATGCCCATCGCCTCCGAGGCGACGCCGGCCACCCCCGGGAAGGCGCGTGCCGACCGGGCCGAGCACGCCCCGGGAGCCTAGCGGGGCAGGCCGAGCACCCGCTCCGCCGCGACGTTGCGCAGGATCTGGGTGGTCCCGCCGGCGATCGACAGGCACCGGGTCAGGAGCATCTCGTGCACGGCGGCGCGGGCTCGCTCGTCGCCGGTGAACACCCGGTCCCCCAGCATCTCCACGACCAGCTCCGAGGCCTCCTGGCGGTTCCGCACGCCCAGCAGCTTGGCGACGCTGGACTCCGCGCCCGGCCCCTTGCCCGCCAACGAGCGCAGCGTGGTGCGCACCCCCAGCAGTGACCCCACGGTCGCCAGCGCAACCTGGTGTCCGACGGCGACCCGGGTCGCGTCCTCGGCCGGGACCTCCTGCAGCAGCCCCACGGCCTCCTCGGTGCTCCCGCCCAGCCTGCTGCCGGCCATCGCCACCCGCTCGTTGGCCAGGGTGGTCCGCGCGAGCGGCCACCCTCCCCCGACCTCGCCCACCACGCACGCGTCGGGCACGAAGACCCCGTCGAGGAAGACCTCGTTGAAGAGCTCGTCACCGGTCATCTCGCGCAGGGGGCGGACCGTGATCCCCTCGGCACGCATGTCCACGAGGAAGTAGGTGATCCCCCGGTGGCGCGGCGCCTCCGGGTCGGTCCGTGCCAGGCAGATCGCCCAGTCGGCCTCCCGGGCCAGCGAGGTCCACACCTTCTGCCCCGTGAGCCGCCATCCGCCGGGTCGGCCCTCCTCGGGGTCCACGCGATCGGCCCGCGTGCGCAGCGACGCCAGGTCGGAACCGGCGCCCGGTTCGCTGAACAGCTGGCACCACACCACCTCGCCGAGCAGGGTCGGACGGACGAACCGCTCCTGCTGCCCGGGGGTGCCGTGGGCGAGGATGGTGGGGACGGCCCAGCCGCCGATCCCGAGGTCGGGCCGGACGACCCCGGCCACCGCGAGCTCCTCGTCGATCACCAGCTGCTCGACGGGGCCTGCGCCTCGCCCGTACGGCTCGGGCCAGTGCGGCGCCAGGTACCCGGCATCGACCAGGGCCACCCGCTGCCGGTCGGGGGGCAGGGCCGCGATCGAGGTGACCCGGTCCCGCACGCCCGGGCGCAGCGTGTCGTCGCGACCCTCGAGGTCGACCTCGAGGCGACGCCGCCGACCGGCCACCGCCAGGTCCGCCACCTCGGCCGCGTGCGTCGCGCCGGACCCCAGGAGGCTGCGCAGGGCCGTGGCGCGACGCAGGTAGAGGTGGGCATCATGCTCGAAGGTGAACCCGATCCCGCCCAGGACCTGGATGCAGTCCTGGGCCACCCGGACCGCGCCGTCCAGGGCCACCGTGCCCGCGACCTCGGCCGCGAAGTGCCACTGAGCCGGGTCCCGCTCCGCCGCGGAGGCTGCGTCCCAGGCGACCGCCGTGATCGCCTCGGCGTGCTCCAGCATCTGCGCGCACAGGTGCTTGACCGCCTGGAAGCTCCCGATCCGGGCGCCGAACTGCTCGCGCACACCGGCGTGCTCCACGGCCGTGGCCAGGCACCACCGGGCCACCCCGGACGCCTCGGCGGCCGCGACGGTGACCAGGGCGTCACGCACTCGTCGACCGTCGAGCCCGACGACCTCCGTGGCCCGGTCCGCCCGGATGTCCACCGCCACCTCGGCCGTACGCCGGGTCAGGTCGACCGACGCGTGCGGGGAGACAAGGGCCTCCTCCGCCCCGACGAGGAACCAGCGATCGCGGCCCGTGGCGTCGGTCGCACCGAGCAGCAACACCTCGGCCCCGGGTCCGTCCAGCACGACCGGGACCCGACCGGCCAACCCGGCGGCGGTGACCGAGAGGTCCGGCACGGCGCCCAGCCCGAGCGGGCGGCCTGCGGCCAGCACCTCGGCGACCTCGGGATGGGTCCGCCCCAGCACGGAGCCCGCGGCGCCCCCGAGCAGTCGGCCCGGGACCAGCTGCCGGGCAGCGGCCTCGAGCGCCACCGCCAGGTCGAGCACCGTGCCACCGCCGCCGTCGGGCCCGGGGAGCGCGATGCTGGTCAGGCCCATCTCCCGCACCGATGACCACGCCGTGTCGAACCGGGCCCCGGGGTCGCCCTCCGCGGCGCGCGCCGCCTCGCAGCCCACCAGGGACGCGGCCCACTTCTCCATGGTGGTGGCGAGCTCGACGTGCTCATCGGTGATGCCGATGGTCATGGGTCCTCCAACACGGGCACCAAGGAACTAGAACGTGTTTCACACCCTAGTCGATGTCGCCGGCCCGTCCCGGAGGGCGTTCCATCCGCCGGTCTAGGCTTCCCGGGTGATCGATCCCGAGCTCCTCACCCACGCCCGCGCCGCCAGGGGCTTCATGCCCGAGGACGAGGGCCTGCTGCTGCACCGGTGCGCCCGTGAGCAGCTGCCGAGCGGGCCGGTGCTCGAGGTCGGCACCTACTGCGGGAAGTCGGCGGTCTACCTCGGTGCCGCCGCCCGGGAGGTCGGGGGCACGGTGTTCACCGTGGACCACCACCGGGGCAGCGAGGAGAACCAGGCGGGCTGGGAGCACCACGACCCCGAGGTGGTCGATCCCGAGCTGGGGCTGATGGACACCCTGCCGTTCTTCCGGCGGACCATCGCCCGCGCCGGCCTGGAGGAGCACGTGGTCGCCGTGGTGGGGGCCTCCACGACGGTCGCGGCGCACTGGCGTACCCCGTTGTCGATGGTGTTCATCGACGGGGGCCACGCCGAGGTGCACGCCCAGAACGACTACACCGGGTGGGCCCCCTGGGTCTCCTCCGGAGGGCTGCTGGTGATCCACGACGTGTTCCCCGACCCCGCGGACGGGGGCCAGGCGCCGTACCACGTCCACCAGCGGGCCCTGGGCAGCGGCGCCTTCACGGAGGTCGAGGCCCTCGGGTCGATGCGGGTGCTGCGGCGCACGTCAGGCGCGGCGGGGACCGCCGACCCGGTCGGCTGACCGGCAGCCGCACTCCAGGCCGAACTCCTCCAGCGGCGGAAGGGTCGCGCCGCGGTAGATGTCGTGGCCGGGCGTGGCCCGCGCGAGCTGGTCGGCGGCCAGGACCACCGCAGCGGCGGTGTACGTCGTCTGCTCGTCGGGCCAGTTCACCTCGTCGCCGAAGACCCATCCGGTCCAGTAGCTGCCGTCCTCGTGGCGCAGGTGCTGCATCTCCGCGAACAGCTCGCGGGCGCGGGTGTGCTCCCCGACGGCGTCCAGCGCCATCACCAGCTCGCAGGTCTCCGCTCCGGTGACCCAGGGGTTGGTGTCCACGCAGCGGATCCCCAGCCCGGGGACCACGAAGTCGTCCCAGCGCGACGAGATGAGCTCGCGTGCCGCCGCGCCCTGCACGGCCCCGCCGAGCACCGGGTAGTACCAGTCCATCGAGTACGTGGACTTGTCCAGGAACTCGGTCCGGTGGTCCCGCAGCGCGTGGCCGAGGCGGCCCCCGGCCAGCTCCCACTCCGGCTGCGGCTGGTCCACCAGGTCGGCGAGGGCGACCCCGGCGCGCAGGGCGTGGTGGATGCTCGAGGACCCGGCGAGCAGGGCCTCCCGGTGCACCCGACCGGCGCGTCCGTCCCGCCACTCCTGGGCCCAGGCGATCCCACCGAACGGCAGCTGCAGGTCCACGACGTAGTCCAGCGCCCGGCGCACGGCCGGCCAGCACTCACGGACGAAGGCCTCGTCGCGGCGCACCAGCCAGTGGTGCCAGAGCCCCACGGCCAGGTAGGCGCACATGTTGGTCTCGCCGCTGGGGTCCTCGACCCGCCCGCGGACCAGCTTCATCGGCCAGGACCCGTCGGCCCGCTGCGTGGCCACGCACCACCGGTACGCCCGCTCGGCCGCGTCGACCTCGCCCCCCACGAGGAGGGCCATGGCGGCCTCGACGTGGTTCCAGACGTCCACGTGCTGGTCCGAGGCCCACGGGATCGCCCCGTCCGGCTCCTGCACCGCCGCGATGGACGCGGCCGTGCGGCGTACCCGGGCAGCGTCCATCACCGGCTCCACCGCGGGCACCTCAGGCACGGTCGGGCTTCCGGAGGTAGCAGACCAGGCTCTTGCCGACCAGCGGGTCGAGGATGCGGCCGGCCAGGCGCAGGGCCCGGGGCTGTTCCATGATCTCCCACACCAGCAACCGGTGGTAGGCCCGCGCGAGGGGGTGGTCGTCGTTGTCGACCCCGACGGCGCACTTGATCCACCAGTACGGCGCGTGCAGCCCGTGCGTGTGGTCAGTGCCCTCGACCTCCAGGCCGGCCGAGGTGAGCTTGCTGGTCAGCTCCTTGTCGGTGTAGATCCGGATGTGGCCGCCCGGGGTGTCGTGGTAGGCCTCGGACAGCTTCCAGCAGATCACCTCCGGCAGCCACCGCGGGACCGACACCGCGAGCGTGCCCCCCGGGCGGAGCACCCGGGCCAGCTCCTGGATCGCCTGGATGTCGGCCGGGATGTGCTCGAGCACCTCGGCCGCGACGATCCGGTCGAACTCCCCGTCCGCGAACGGCAGGGCCAGGGCATCGCCCTGCTTGATGTCGGCCTCTGCGCCCGCCGGCACCTCCCCGCGCTCCTTCATCGCCCCGAAGACCTCGAGCACCCCGGCGAGCTCGTCGGCGTCCTGGTCGAACGCGACCACGTCGGCGCCGCGCCGGTACATCTCGTAGGCGTGTCGACCGGCCCCGCACCCCATGTCGAGCACCCGCTCGCCGGGGCGCAGCCCGAACCGGTCGAAGTCAACGGTCAGCATGCTTCTTCTCCTCGATGGCTTCGGTGTAGGCCGCAGCCGTCGCCTCGGCGACGGCCCGCCAGCTGAAGTGCTCCAGCACCCGTTCGCGGCCCGCCCGGCCCATCCGGTCCCTCCGGTCCGGGTCGTCCAGGAGGGCGGCCAGGGCCTGCTCGAGCTCGCCCACGTCTCCGGGGGTGACCAGGTCCGCGCACCGGCCGTCCGGGCCGACCACCTCGGGGATGGCTCCGGCGCGGGAGACGACCAGGGGGGTGGCGCAGGCCATCAGCTCCGCGGTCGGGAGGGAGAAGCCCTCGTACAGGGACGGCACGCAGGCCACCTCCGCCGACCCCATCACGTCGACCAGCTCGGCGTCGCTGATGCCGTGCACGAAGGAGACGTGGTCCTGGACGCCGAGGCTGTCCACGAGCTGCTCGGTGCGTCCCCCCGGCACCGGTCGGCTCACGAGGACGAGGGAGACGTCGCGCTCGGTGCGGAGCTTGGCGAAGGCCTCCAGCAGGGTGGCGATGCCCTTCATCGGCGCGTCGGCGCTGGCCATCGCCACGATGCGTCCCGGCACCCGGGGCCGCGCCGGAGGCCGGAACCCCTCGTCGACCCCGAGGGGGATCACCCGGATCCGGTCGCGGTCGACGCGGAAGTCGGTCGCGATGTCACGGGCGCTCGACTCCGAGACGGTGATGACCCGGCGCAGCTGGCGGGCCACCCGGCCCTGCATCCGCAGGAAACCGTACCAACGGCGCAGGGTCAGCTTCTTGCGCCAGGAGGTCGTGGCGGCCAGGTCGATGCGCCGGTCGAAGGTGATGGGGTGGTGGATGCTGGTGACCAGCGGGAACCCCCGACGCTCCAGCTCGAGGATCCCGTCCCCCAGGACCTGGTTGTCGTGGATGACGTCGAAGTCCGCGAGGCGGTCGCGCAGCTCGCGCAGCACCCGCCGGCTGAAGGTGCGCGGCTCGGGGAACCCGGCCGTGCACATCGTGAGGAACTCCTCCACGTCCACCAGGTCGCGGAACTCCGAGGGCCGGGGGACCCGGAACGGATCCGGCTCGCGGTACAGGTCCAGGCCCGGCACCGCGGTGAGGCCGACCCCCTCGTCCAGCTCGGGGTAGGGCTGGCCGGAGAACACCTCCACCTCGTGGCCCAGGGCCGCCAGCTCCCGGCTCAGGTGTCGGACGTAGACCCCCTGTCCACCACAGTGCGGCTTGCTGCGATAGGACAGCAGTGCCACGCGCATCCGCGGACCCTCCCTGTGCGTCGAAGTCGTGCCGCGGAGCGCAGACACGCCGTACCCGGGCAAAGTGGAACGTGTTCCTATTATGTACGAGTGGTTGCTAGCCTATGCAAGCAGGTCGACGCACATGCTC
Organism: uncultured Nocardioides sp.; assembly: GCA_964600305.1. Taxonomy (GTDB): domain Bacteria; phylum Actinomycetota; class Actinomycetes; order Propionibacteriales; family Nocardioidaceae; genus Nocardioides. The sequence continues at coordinate 18,432 of CAZRKV010000001.1, forward strand.
GGGGGCCGTCCTCCACGCCGGCCACACCGCGGTCACGCCGCGGCCAGGAGAGAGCAGCAGGAGGAACGTGAGCACCGCGAACCCAGTGACGAGTCCACAGCCGGGCGGCTCGGCCGCCCAGCAGGAGCGGCGGCGGCGCATCCTCGATGCCACCCTCGCGCTCGCTTCCGGCGGGGGGTACGACGCCGTCCAGATGCGCGAGGTGGCCGAGCGGGCCGACGTCGCCCTGGGGACGCTGTACCGCTACTTCCCCTCCAAGGTGCACCTGCTGGTGTCCGTCCTGGCCCGGGAGTTCGCGCGCTCCGAGGTGCAGCTGCGGGACAAGCCGGTCCCCGGTGACACCCCGGCCGAGCGGGTCATCGCGGTGCTCAAGCGGCTCTCCCGGGGCCTGCAGGCCGATCCCCAGGTGACCGAGGCACTCACGAGGGCGTTCATGTTCGCCGACGCGTCGGTGCGCGAGGAGATCCACCAGGTCGGCATGCTGCTCACCACCATGCTCACGCGGGTGATCCGTCCGGGCGCGGTCGAACCGACCGAGGCCGACGTGGCGGTGGCGAAGGTGATCGGTGACGTGTGGCTCTCGGCCCTCGTCGCCTGGGTCACGGGTCGGGCCACCGCCGAGGAGACCGCCGAGCAGATGGAGGTCGCGGTCCACCTGCTGCTCCGCGACGGGGACTGACCCCGCCGCGAGCGGGGCCGCGCCGCGGTCAGCCGCCGAAGGAGTGCGTGGCCGTGGCGCCACCGTCCACCGCGATCTCGGCCCCGGTGATGTAGCAGCTCTCGTCGCTGGCCAGGAAGACGTACGTCGGCGCGACGTCCTCGGGGACCCCGACCCGCTTCATCGGCACCTTGCTCGCCCCGAACTCCATCGCCAGGTCCCCCCCGTGGGCGCGGGTCATCGGGGTGTCGATCATGCCGGGGTGGACCGAGTTGACCCGGACGCCCGCGGCCCCGAGCTCGTGCGCCGCGGCCTTGGTCATCCCGCGGATCGCCCACTTGCTGCCGCAGTAGGCGACCACCGATCCCATGCCACCCAGCCCCTCCACGGAGGAGGCGTTGATGATCGATCCGGCCCGGCGCTCCTTCATGCCCGGGATCACCGCGCGCATCCCGAGGAAGCATCCCCACTGGTTCACCCGGAAGACTTGCTCCACGTCGGCCAGGTCGATGGTGTCGACCTCACCGAAGCGCAGCAGCCCCGCGTTGTTCACCAGCACGTCCACGGGCCCGAGGCGCTCGGTCACCTCCCCCACCAGGGCGGACCAGGACGCCTCGTCGCCCACGTCGTGGCGGCGGAACCAGGCCGCCTCCCCGAGCTCGGCGACGAGCTTCTCCCCCGCCTCCTCGGCGATGTCGGCGACGACCACGCGGGCCCCCTCCGAGACGAAGGCGCGGGCGATCGCCGCCCCCTGACCCTGGCTCCCGCCGGTGACGATGGCGGTCTTGTCGGCCAACCGGCCCATGTGTGCTTCCTTCCGGTGCGTGACGCGCGTGCGTCTAGACGGTGAGCTTCCCGATCTCGTCGGCGGCGAAGCCGACGCCTGGGTCGCGGTCGGCGAACCAGCCACCCAGCTGCTTGTCCAGGTCCTCCGCGTCCCACACCTCGCCGGAGGCGTCGAAACGCTGCTCCACCACCGGGGCGGCCACCAGCGCGACCATCCCGCCGTACACGACGAAGACCTGGCCGGTGATCCGCGAGGCCGCCGGCGAGGCGAGGTAGGCCACGACCGGGGCGACGTGCTCGGGGGCGTACGGGTCGATCGCCCGTCCGGACTCGTCGGCGCCGAAGACCTCCGCGGTCATCGCGGTGCGGGCGCGGGGACAGATCGCGTTGGCCCGCACCCCCATCCGGGCCAGCCCGCGGGCGCTGGACAGGGTCAGCGCGGTGATGCCGGCCTTGGCCGCGGCGTAGTTGGCCTGTCCGGGCGAACCGAGGAGGAAGGCCTCGGAGGTGGTGTTGACGATGCTCGCGTCGACCGGTTCACCGGTCTCCTTGTACCGGCTGCGCCAGTACGCCGCGGCGTTGCGCGAGAGCAGGAAGTGGCCACGCAGGTGGACCCGGATGACCTGGTCCCACTCCTCGTCACCGAGGTTGAACAGCATCCGGTCCCGCGTGATGCCGGCGTTGTTCACCACGATGTCCAGGCCGCCCAGCTCCCCGACCGCTGCCGAGACCATCGCCTCGGCCGTGGCCGAGTCCCCCACGTCGCCGGGCACGACGTGGACGCGACCTCCCCGGCTCCGGATCTCCTCGGCGGTGTCGTCGGCTGCTCCCGGCAGGTCGTTGAGGACCACCGCGGCCCCGGCATCGGACAGGGCGAGGGCCTCGGCCCGACCGAGCCCGGCGCCCGCGCCGGTGACGACGGCCACCCGTCCGTCGAGGTCAGTACGTCGTTGCATCAGGTGCCTCACTCCTCCAGGGAGATCGCTGCGCGTGGGCAGGCCGCCACGGCGCGCTTGACGTCGTCGAGGTGCTCCTCGGGCACGTCCTCGCGCAGGATCTGCAGGTAGTCGTCGTCATCGAGCTCGAAGTGCTGCGGCGCCAACGCCTCGCACAGTCCGTTCGACTCGCACAGGTCGAAGTCCACGGTGATCCGCATGGCCGTGTCACTCTCCTCCATCACTCGGTGCACCACTGAGCATCTTCCGGTGGTCCCAGGTCGCGACGGTCTCGGGCTCGACGAGGACGGCGACCCGCTTGCGGGCCTGCCGCTCCACCGCCTCGAGCCCCTCGGCCCCCAGGTCCGCGACGGTGTCGGCACCCGCCATCCGGGCCACCACGCGGCTCCCGATGTCCAGCAGGTGGTCGTGGTCGCGCACGATCCGCCCCCGCCCGGTCACCGACACCCCACGCAGCTCGAAGTAGTCGGTGCCGTCCTCGACCAGGCAGGACAGCCGCGGGTCGCGCTCGAGGTTGCGCACCTTCTGCGACCGGGCGTAGGTCCAGAAGCCGATCAGGCCGTCGTCGACGACGTAGAACAGGGTGGTCAGGTGGGGCACGCCGGAACGCCCGACCGTGGCCACCTGCACCTTCAGGTTCTCCGCGAGGAGCTGCTGCACCTCGGTGTCGGACATCCGGACCGCGTCGCGTCCGCCCACGTCAGGCCTCCATCTCAGGCGTCGCTCGAGTGGCCGGGGAAGACCTTGGCCCCGGGGTCGATCGCGACGGCGGCGTTGTTCACCGCGGTGGCCGCCTCGCCGAAGCCGACGGCGATCAGGCGCACCTTGCCGGGGTACTCCGTGATGTCGCCCGCGGCGAAGATGCGGGGGACGTTCGTCCGCATCGCGGAGTCCACCACCACGTTGCGCTTGTCGATCTGCAGCCCCCACTCCTTGAGGGCGCCCAGGTCGGCCACGAACCCGAGGGCCGCGATCACGGCCTGGGCCGGTCGGTGCAGGGTCTCGCCACCGACCGAGATCTCGACGCTCTCCAGGGTGTCCCCACCGAGGAGGGCACTGACCTCGGCCTTGGTGATCACCTCCACCGAGGAGGCCTGCACCTGCTGCACGGTGCGCTCGTGGGCGCGGAACCGGTCCCGCCGGTGCACCAGGGTCACCGACGCGGCCACCGGTTCGAGGTGCTGGGCCCAGTCGAACGCGCTGTCCCCGCCGCCCACGACCACGACGTCCTTGCCGTGGTAGGGCTCGAAGTCGGGGACGAAGAACTCCATGCCCCGCCCCAGCCAGCCGTCCCCGGCCGGCAGCGGTCGCGGGCTGAACTTCCCGATCCCGGCAGTGACGATGACGGCTCCCGCCTGCACCGCGGTGCCGTCGTCGAGGGTCACCGTCACCCCGTCCTCGCGGGCCTCCAGCATCGTCGCGGTGCGTTCGAGCAGGTACGTCGGGTCGCTGGTGGCGGCCTGTCGGACCAGGTCGGCGACGAGGTCGCGCCCCTTCACGCTCGGGAACCCGGCCACGTCCAGGATCTGCTTCTCGGGGTACATGGCCGTGATCTGCCCGCCCAGCTCCGGCAGCGAGTCGACCACCGCCACGCTCAGGTCCCGGAACCCCGCGTAGTACGCGGCAAAGAGCCCGGTCGGGCCGGCGCCGACCACGAGCAGGTCGACCTCCACGTCCGCCATTCGATGGACCTCCCACTCCCCGTCACAAACTGAAACCTGTTCTAGTCGCCGCGAAACCTACTGGCCCCCGACGGCGAAGTCCAGCAATCCTCCCATCACCGGGTCTCGATCTGCTGGACCCGCCACCCCGACCCGCTCGGGACCACCGTGACCAGGGCGCGGTAGGGCGTCACCTGGGCCTCGGCGCCCTTGCGCTTGGTGAACTGGTTGAGGAAGAGCAGTGCCTGCACGGACTCCTCGTCGCCGCGCACCACCGAGGCGCCGACGACCGTGTACTCGAGCTCGACCTCCTCGGCGACGAACGACTCCCTGACGTCGGCCGCAGTCTCCTCGTACTCCTGCTCGAAGTCCGAACCGTCCACGATCAGGTCGAGCGCGGCCTCGGTCTGGGCGTCGTACTCCTCGTGGTCCTTGTCCAGGATCGTCTTGGCGTGCTGTTGCGCCGCCGAGACCGCGGCCGCCCGACGCACCTCCGACATCACCACCGGTCGGTCGGCCGTGCTGGCGGGGGCCGGCTGCCCCCAGACGTACCACGCCAACAGGCCCGCCATCACCGAGAGCACCACGAGGAGCACCGCGAGGGTCCGCGCGCTCGACGACCGCGCCAGCCAGGGATCGCGACGCCCGCGGGCTGGACGGGGCGGGCGGGGAGCACGGAGGCGGCGGGGCGAACGCTCCGGGGGCTCGTCGGTGGACGAGCTGCCCGGGGCTTCCGGGCGCGGGCCGGATCCGGCGATCCGGCGGGGCCGGGAGGTGACGGGTCGGGAGCCCGGCAACCGTCCCGTCACGGTGGTGGTGCCGGCCGGACGGCTCCGGGGGCGCGGTCGGTCGGTCATGCGATCACCCCACGAAGCTCAGGTCGGAGGTCCGCCACTGCCCGTCGACCCGCTCCAGGTCGAGGCGCAGGCGGAAGTTGCGGTCCACCGGCTCGCCGTCGGTCTGGGTGTTGGCGACGGTGCCCGTCGTGGCGACGAGGACGGTGGCGCTGTCGTCGTCGAGGGTGGAGACGCCGGCCCAGAGCACCTCCCCCTCCATCACGGACTCGTTCTGCTTCAGCACTCGGGTCACGCTCTCCTGGGAGGTGTCGTACTGCTCCTTGAAGTCACCGGTCGCGTGCCGGCGGACCTTCTCGTAGTCCTCCTCGGCGCTGCGGTGGTCGATGTTGATGAAGGCGGAAGCCTGGGCCGTCGCGGCCTCGATCACGGCGCCGTGCCGCTCGCCCCGCTCGGCCGCGGCGGACCGATCCTGCACCTCCTGCCAGGCCATCGCCCCGAGCACGGCACAGGCGGAGGCCGCCACGACCACGAGCAGGAAGAGCACCGCCACGTGCCGGGGCACCCCGCGTCCGGGTCCCGCGCTCACCGGCGTGCCACCGGCCCGACCATCAGCCACTTCCACGAGTCTCCTCCCAGGATCGACAGGTCTTCCGGCTCCGCCAGCTGGACGGCGGCCCCCTCGCCGTCCACGATGCCCGCCAGCTCCCCCGTGGCCGGATCGTACTCAGGCCGGAAGGCCTGCCCCCCGGCCGACGTGCCGCGTGGTGCCGGGGCGTACTTGGAGCCGCGCATGTTCACCGGCGGGCCTTCCTCGCACCGGGCCGGGAAGAACTCGGCGTCGCTCAGGTCGTCGCCCGGGCGCCACTGCTCGGGCGGCATGAACCCCTCCCGGCAGGGCATCACCTCCTGGTTCAGCTCCAGCCGCACGTGTCCCCAGCCGTCGGGGGTGGTGCCGGTGAAACCGGTGGAGATGGCGACCGGGAAGGTGACCAGGAGCTGTTCGACCCCGTCGAGGTGCGAGGTGATCACCTGTCCCACCGTGACCGCGTTGCCCAGCAGGATCGGCAACGTCGGTTCCATGTCCTCGAGCAGGGCTCGCACCTCCCGCAGGGCACCGGGGGTCCGGTGGAGGGTCTGGCGGAGGTCCCGGTCGCTGCGCCGCAGGGCGGTCGTCAGCAGCCGGAGGTCACGGGAGAAGCTCGCGATGTTGTCTCCCTGCTCCTTCTGGGTGCGCAACACCCGCAGACCGTTCTCGAGGAGGTCCACGGTGACCTCCTCGTTGGCGGCCGCCTCGTCGATCAGCTCGGTGCCACCGTCGATCAGCCGCTGCAACGGTCGCCCCGTGTCGCGGAACATCGTCCCGAGCTCGTCGATCACCAGCGAGAGGTCGTCCTGGTCGACCGAGCCCACGAAGTCGTCCAGGGCGACCAGCAGGTCGGCCTCGTCCACGGGGAGGGAGTCGTCGCCGGCGGTCAGGGTGTCTCCCTGCTCGAGGTAGGGCCCGCCCGAGGCCGCGGGCTGGAAGTCGAGGTACTGCTCGCCGACGGCGGAGAGGTTCTGCACCGCCACCTCCGTGTCGGCCGGCACCCGGGTGCCCTCCTCGAGGTCCAGGACCGCCTCCGCCCCCTCGGCCGTGACCCGCAGGTCACCCACCGTCCCGACCTTGACCCCGCGGTAGGTCACCTCGCTGCCCTCGAACAGGCCTCCGGAGCGGGGCAGCTGCACCGCCACTTGGTAGCCGCGGCCCAGCACCCGGTCGACCACGCCGAGGTAGGACGAGGCGACGTACACGATGCCCAGGGCGCTGAGCACGAGGAAGACCACGATCCGGATCTTGACGCCCCTGGTCACAGCTGCTCCCCGTACAGCCCGACGCCCCGGTCGCCCGCGCCGCCGCCCCAGGAGGCCCGGGAGCCGAAGAGCCCACCGAGCAGGCCGCCCGGGTCGGGGGTCTCCGCCCCTCCGTCGTCGCCCCTGCGGCCACCGTCCCCGCGCTCGCGGCCCGGTGCGCCGTCGTCCCCGCCCCTCGGCACCCCGAGACCCCGGCCGAGTCCGTCGAGGAGCCCCTCGAGGTCGGGCAGGCCGGTCTTCTCGAGGTTCTCCAGGCTGACGTCCAGCTTGATCTCGGTGTTGGCGAAGTCGCCCTTGACCACCTCGGAGGCCTCCTTGGGGAACGGGAAGCTGGCCATCAGCGCGAAGCCGGGGGCCAGGGAGTCCCCGGCCTCGTTCAGCTTCTCCAGCACCGGTTCGAGCTCGCGGAGGGTCGCGAGCAGGTCGTCCCGACTCGCGTTGATGACGCGGGTCCCCACGTCACTGAGCCGGCGCAGGGAGCCCAGCATCTCCAGCAGCTGCTCGTGCTGGTCGGCGAGCACCGAGACGGCCGGCCCCATCACGTCGAGCGCGTCGGTGATCGTCTCCCGCTCGGCGTTGAGCGTCGCGGAGAGGCGGTTGACCGAGCGCATCGCCCGGATGATCTCGCCCTTCTGGTCGTCCAGGGTGCCGACCACGTCGTCGAGGTTGCCCAGCAGGCTGCGGACCCGGTCCTCGCGTCCGCTCATCACCTGGTTGAGCTCGCTGGTGATGGTGCCCAGCTGGGCGACGCCGCCACCGGTGAGGAGGAAGGACAGCGCACCGAGGACCTCCTCGACCTCCGGGTTGCGACCGGTCGCGGGCAGCGCGATCTCGTCCCCCTCGCCGAGCCGGTCGGGGCTGGGCTGCTCGTCCGGAGGCGGCTCGAGGGCGACGTACTTCTCCCCGAGCAGACTGGTCTGGCGGATCTCCGCGATCGCGTTGTCCGGCAGGTCGACGTCCTCCCTGACCCGGAGGCGGACCCGGGCCTGCCAGCCGACCCGATCGACCTCGGTGACCTCCCCCACGGTGACGTCGTCGACCTTGACGGGGGAACGCGGGACCACGTTGAGCACGTCGCGGAACTGCGCCGTCACCTCGAAGGCCTCGTCCTCGTCGACGACCGACCCGGGCAGGGGCAGGTCGTAGGCCCCGTCGAAGTCGCACCCGGCGGCCACGACCCCCAGGGTCAGCAGGGCGGCGAGCCCACGGGCCGGTCGCGCCATCAGCGACCACCCCCGAGCAGGTCGGTCATCGACGCGGCGCCCGGTTCGGCGAACGTCGCCTGGGCCCGCTCTGCCTCGGCCGCCGGGCCGGCCTGCGGCGGGCCCGACATCTGCTCGGCCGCGGCGGTGCCTGCCGGTTCCAGCAGCTGGGTGAAGAGGTTGCAGGCCAGGTCGGTCATCTGCTTGCCGATGTCGGCCTGTGCCACCAACGAGCAGAGGAACCCGTCGGCGTCGGCGATGTTGCCCTCCACGCCGATCCGGCCCCCCACCGTCCCGGTGTCGGCGTCGTACATCAGGGTCAGGTTGCCCAGGCCGAGCGGGCCGTACCGCAGCGCCTTGGCGAGGTTCTCCCGCTCCGAGGAGACCGTCTTCACGACCTTGGTGAGCTTCTCGGTGTCGGTCACCAGCTGCTCCCGGTTGCCCTCTACGAACTCCTCGACGACCTCGACGCTGCGGGCGACCTCGGCCAGCACCTGCTGCAGCTCCTGCCGCTCCCCCGCCAGCACCTCGGACGCGCCGGTCAGCTCCGCCATGAAGGCGCGGACCACCCGGTCGTTCTTGGCCAGCACCTCGGTGAAGCGGGCGAGCTCGCGGACCGTCGCGAACAGGTCACCGCTGTGGTCGCCGAAGGTCTCCGCGGCGCGGGACAGGTCCCGGATCATGCGGTTGGCCCGCCGGCCCTGGCCGTCCAGGTTCTCGGCGCCCACCTCGAGCAGGTGGTCCAGGGTGCCGTTCTCGTTGACGCCGTTGGGTCCGAGGGCCAGGGAGAGGTCTTCGAGGCTGGCGTAGATGCGGTCCAGCTCGACCGGGACGCCGGTGTCCTCCCGTTCGATGACGGCCCCGTCGGCGAGCTTCTCGCCCCCCTCGTAGGCGGGCGTGAGCTGGATGAAGCGGTCCGAGACCAGGGTGGGGGTCACGATGACCGCGTCGGCGCCGGCGGGCACGTCGTAGGCGGCGTCGTACTCCATCCGGACCCGGACCGACTCCCCCTCCGGTACGACCTCGAGCACCTCACCGACCCGGACCCCGAGGATGCGGACCTCGCTGCCGGGGTAGATGCTGACGGCGCGGTCGAACTCCGCGGTGACCGTGCGCGTCTCTCCCCCAGCCCCGCGGACCACGAAGAAGGTGGCCGCGAGGAGGATGACGGCGAGCGCCACCGCTGCGCCCCGGGCGTTGACGAACCTCAGCACCTCACTCCCCCCTCCGGACCTGGAACTCGCCGGTGGCGAGCCCGGCCAGGTTGACCACGTAGGCGTCGAACCACGGCCCGGTGCCGATGATGTTGCCCAGGATCTCGGCGTACGGCCCGGCCGCGGCGACCGTCTCCTTCAGCTGCTGGTCCTTGTTGTTCAGCATCGTCAGGACCTCGTCCAGCTCGTCGAGCGCGGGCTGGATCTGTTCCTGGTTGTCCTCGGCCAGGCCCCGCAGCTCCCGGGCCATCGTCCGGGCACTCACCAGCAGTCGGTGGATGGCCCGACGGCGCTGCCGGATCTCGTCGAAGACCAGGCGTCCCTCGGCCATCAGGTCGACCAGCTGGTCGCCGGTGTCGGCCAGCACGGTGCTCACGGAGCGCGAGCTGGCCAGCAGGTCCTCGAGCTGCTCGTCCCGGGCCGAGACCGCCCGGCTGAGCCGGGAGAGTCCCGTCAGGCTCTCCTGCATCTCGGGGCCGGCCGCATCGACGGTGTCGGCGATGGTGTTGACCGCCTCCTGCAGCTGGCGGACGTCGATCTCCTCGGTCGTGCCCGTCAGGTCGCCCAGGACGCCCACGATGTCGTACGCCGCCTCGGTGCGCTCCAGCGGGATGGGCTCCTCCGCCGTGTGCTGGCCGGGCCCGTCCGGCTGCAGCTCCAGGTACTTCTCCCCCAGCAGGTTGAGCACCTCGACGGACGCCCGGCTGGTCGACCCGAACTCGACTCCGGGGTCGACCTCGAACGTGACCAGCACGCGATCGCCCACGACCTCCAGGTCGCGCACCTTCCCGGCACGGATGCCACCGACCTGGACCATGTTCCCCTTGCGCAGGCCGCTGGCATCGGCGAACTCGGCCTGGTAGCTGGTGCCCGCGAGGCCCGGCATCTTCGAGAGGTTGAACGAGGCCGCCAGTGCCAGGACGAGCACCAGCACGGTGACCGCGCCCAGGCGCAGGATCTGTGCGTCGGTGTGCCGCCTCACGTCTCGCACCTCGCAGCACTGGACTGCAGGGAGAACTCGTTGATGAGGCTCTGCAGCTGCTTGAGACCGGGGACGTCACTGATCACCGGCAGCGTGATCCGCGCCGAGGCCCCGCAGAGGTAGTAGTTGTACCAGGAGCCGTAGGTCCCGGTCCGCGTCTGGTCGCTCATCGACTCGGGGAGCCGGTCCAGCATCTCGACCAGGACGGCTTCGTTCTCGGGCTTGCTGAGGGTCCGGGCCAGCCGGCGCAGCTCCGCGATGTCCCGCTCGACCAGGGGTCGTCCCTCCTCCAGGAAGCCGGCGACCACCTCGGTCAGCTCCGAGACGTCGTCCAGCGAGCCACCGATCACGGCACGGTCGCGGGCCAGGTCCTGCATCCACCCCTCCAGCTCGTCGACCAGCTCGGTCAGCTGTCCGTGCCGGTCGTCGACGGTCTCCAGGGTGGTGTTGAGGTTCTCGATCACCTCACCGATGAGCTGGTCGCGGTCGGCGAGGGCGTTGGTCAGCGAGGCGGTGCGCTGCATCAGGCTCTGCACCGTGCCGCCCTCGCCCTGCAGCACCTGGACGAGGTTCTGGCTCAGCTCGTTGACCTGGTCGGGGTCCAGCGCCTGGAACAGGGGCTGGAAGCCGTTGAACAGCGCGGTGAGGTCCAGGGAGGGACTGGTCCGGTCCATCGGCATCGTGGCCCCGGGCTCGAGCGTCTCGGCCCCGGGGTCCCGGCCCTCCTCCAGGGCGAGGTAGCGATCGCCGACGAGGTTCTTGAAGCGGATCTCCGCGCGGCTGGCGGTGGTGAGGGTCACGTCCCCCTTCACACGGAAGGTGACCAGCGCCTTGTCGCGCTCGTGGTGCTCCACCTCCCCGACCTCGCCGACCGACACGCCGGCGATCCGCACGTCGTCCCCCTCCTCGAGCATCGACGCGCTGCTGAACACGGCCTGGTAGTGCTCCCCCGGGCCGAACCCGATGTTGCCCATGATCACCGCGAGGGTCGCGGTGACGACCAGGGACGCGGTCGTGAAGATCGCCAGCTTCACGCCGGCGGCCAGGGTGACGGTGTTGCGCGTCATCCGATCGAGTCCTCCCCCCGGAGCATCGGCGCGTAGAACATCGCGGGCATCGACGCGTAGCTGTCGGCGCTGCGGCCGCTGCGGGCCGAGAGCAGCGTGTTCACGACCTGCCGCTCCCCCGCGGTACCGGCGAGCCCGCTGGTGTGGTTGCCGCCGGAGACCGGGAGCAGGGGGACGACGTTCGACGTCGGGTTCTCGTCCTTCCCGCTGCCCTGGTCCAGGGAGTACCCGGGCGAGGGCACCGGCGGGTTGGGGAGGCCGCGGCACCTCGGCCCGCTGCCGACCTCGCCGTACGTCGGCGCGTCCTCCTCGGTGTAGGGCCGGTTCTGGGGCGTGATCAGCTCGACGTACTGGCGGATCCGGTTGTCCTGGAAGGTCTTGGCCAGCAGTGGCTCGTAGCGGTCCAGGCCCCGGAGCAGGCAGGGGTACTGGGGTGCGTAGGTGGCCAGGACCTCCATCACCGGTGCCGTCACCTCCCCGACCCGGACCAGGTCGGCCTCGTTCTCGGCCAGGATCCGGCGCGTGGTGTTGCCCAGGCCCGCCACGTCGGCGAAGAAGGTGCCCAGCTGCTCCTCGCTCTCGACCACCGTCCGCGCGGTGACCGTCACGTCGTCCAGCACCTGCAGCAGGTCCCCGGCCGCTCCGTCGTAGGTGCGGGCCACGTCGGCCAGCAGGGCCAGGTCCTGGCGCAGGGTGGGCAGGTCGTCGGCGATGGCCCCGAGGTAGTCGTCGAGGTCGACGAGGGTCTGGCCGAGCTGTTCGCCCCGCCCACCGAGGGCGGTGGCCAGCGCATTGAGGGTGGCGTTGAGGTCCGCCGGCTCGACCGACCGCAGCAGCGGGAACAGGTCGGCCAGGATCGCGCTGAGCTCGACGTTGGTGTCCACCCGGTCGGAGGAGATGACGTCCCCGTCGCGCAGGGGCCGTCCCGCGGGGGACGCCGTCGGCACGAGGGAGACGTACTTCTGCCCGAACAGGGTGGTCGGAAGGATCTCGACCCCCACGTCCCCCGGGATCTCCTCGGCGGCCTCGGGACGCAGGCCCAGCTTGATCGAGGCCTCCCGGCCGTCCTGCGCCACCTCCCGCACCTGGCCGACCAGCACGCCGTTGAGCCGGACGTCGCCGAACTTGGGCAGCTGCAGCCCGGCACGCTCGGCCTTGACGGTGACCATCGTGACCGGCTCGAACACCTTGGCGTAGATCGCGATGGACAGGCCCAGCAGGGAGCCGACCAGCACGAGGAAGGCGACCCCGGCGGCGAGGAGTCGGTTGTGCTCCGCCGGGCTCCCGTGGTGGAGGTTGATCAGCATCGGCTACCCCGTGATCCTCACGGTGGTCGTCGACCCCCAGATCGCGAAGGTCAGGAAGAAGTCGGCGACCACCGTCGTGACGATCGAGGTCCGGATCGCCCGGCCCACCGCCTGGCCGACGCCCGCCGGGCCGCCCGAGGCGGTGTAGCCGTAGTAGCAGTGGATCAGGATGATCGCCGTGGCCAGGAACAGCAGCTTGCCGAAGGACCACAGGACGTCGATCGGGGGCAGGAACTGGATGAAGTAGTGGTCGTAGGTGCCGGGCGACTGGCCGTAGATGTAGGTGGTGATCAGCCGCGGGGAGAGGTACGCCGCGCTGAGGGCCACGATGTAGAGGGGGATGACCGCGATGAAGGCAGCGACCATCCGGGTCGTGACCAGGAACGGCAGCGACGGCACCCCCATCACCTCGAGGGCGTCGATCTCCTCCGAGATCCGCATGGCGCCCAGCCGGGCCGTGTAGCCGCAGCCCACCGTGGCGGCCAGGGCGATCGAGCAGATCAGCGGCGCCACCTCGCGCGTGTTGAAGTAGGCGGAGATGAAGGCGCTGAACTTCGCGACCCCGATCTGGTTCAACGAGGCGTAGCCCTGGATGCCCACCTCGGTGCCGGCGAAGAACGCGAGGAACGCGATCACCCCGGTGGACCCGGCGATGAAGGTCAGTCCCCCGGCGCCGAAGGTGACCTCGGCCAGGGTGTTCCCGATCTCGCGCTTGTAGCGGCGGATCGCCCGAGGTGTCCACGCGATCGCCTTGGCGTAGAACAGCAGCTGGTCCCCGCGCTCCTCCAGGGCGGCGCGCCGGGCACGGACGAAGTCCGTCCCCATCCCGGCCAGGGTGGTACCCGTCGTCGCCATCGCCTAGATCCCCGCATCCGGGACGACCTGGAAGTAGATCGCCGTGATGATCGCGTTGATGAGGAAGAGCAGCATGAACGCGATGATCACCGTCTCGTTGACCGCCCGCCCCACACCGCTGGGCCCGCCGCCCGCGGTCAGTCCCTTGTAGGCGCCGACGATGGCGGCCAGCCACCCGAAGATCACCGACTTGACGATGGCGATGTAGAGGTCGGTGAGGGAGGCCAGGGCGGTGAACGAGGACAGGAAGGCTCCCGCGGAGCCGTCCGAGATGATCACCGTGAAGAAGTAGCCGCCGAAGATGCCGGCGGAGATCACCAGGCCGATGATCATGAACGCGACGAACATGGTGGCGAACACCCGCGGCACCACCAGCCGTGCCAGGGGGTCCACGCCCAGGACCTCCATGGCGTCGATCTCCTCACGGATCCGGCGCGCCCCGAGGTCCGAGCAGATGGCCGACCCGGCAGCTCCCGCGATGATCAGCGCCGCCGCGATCGGAGCGGCCTCGCGGACCACCGCCAGCACCGCAGAGGCCCCCGCGAAGGACTGGGCGCCCAGCTGTCCGGTGAGGCTCGCGACCTGGAGGGAGATCACGGCGCCGAACGGGATCGAGACCAGGATCGTGGGCATCAGCGTGACCGAGGTGATGAACCAGGCCTGCTCGATGAACTCCCGGGCCTGGAAGCGGGTGGTGACCATCCGCTTGGTCACGTCGACCACCATCGCCGCCAGCTCGCCCGGTCCCCGGACGACGGTCACAGCAGAGAACGCCACGGTCCACCTCCCCTCGGCACTCGATTGGTCTCGGACGGGCCGAGAGTAGAACACGTTCTACCTTTACGGCTAGTCCCACGCGCCGTTGCGTGCTCCCCCGGTCCCGACAACGAGGAACCCGCGGGTAGGTCACGTGTCCGACGCCACAGCACCGGACCCGGGGAGGGGCTGGCTCAGCCTCCGGCCTCGATCATCTGCCGCAGCTCCTTCTTCAGCTCCGAGATCTCGTCGCGGAGGCGAGCAGCGAGCTCGAACTGCAGCTCGGCGGCGGCCGCGTGCATCTGCTCGGTCAGCTCCTGCACGAGCGCAGCCAGGTCCGCGCTCGGCATCTCGGCGAGGTCACCGGCGTGCTGCCCGGCCTCCCGGGTCAGGCCCGGCACCGGCGTCCGGTCCTTCATCGGGGCGCCCTTCTGCCAGGTGTCGAGCAGCTCCTGGGTGCTCTCGTCCTCGCGCGCCAGCATGTCGGTGATGTCCGCGATCCGCTTGCGCAGCGGCTGTGGGTCGATGCCGCGCTCGGTGTTGTAGGCCACCTGCTTGGCGCGGCGCCGGTTCGTCTCGTCGATGGCCGACTCCATCGACAAAGTGACGCTGTCGGCGTACATCACGACCTGCCCGGACACGTTGCGCGCGGCCCGGCCGATGGTCTGGATGAGCGACTTGTCCGACCGGAGGAAGCCCTCCTTGTCGGCATCGAGGATGGCGACCAGGGAGACCTCGGGGAGGTCCAGCCCCTCGCGGAGGAGGTTGATCCCGACGAGGACGTCGAACTCCCCCAGCCGCAGGTCCCGCAGCAGCTCGACCCGCTTGAGCGTGTCCACCTCCGAGTGGAGGTAGCGGGTGCGCACCCCGGCGTCGAGCAGGTAGTCGGTCAGGTCCTCGGCCATCTTCTTGGTCAGGGTGGTCACGAGCACGCGCTCGCTGCGCTCGGCGCGGCTGCGGATCTCGTGGATCAGGTCGTCGATCTGGCCCTTGGTGGGTCGCACGAGGACCTCGGGGTCGACCAGGCCCGTGGGGCGGATGA
>CAZRKV010000002.1:0-31547 GCA_964600305.1 uncultured Nocardioides sp.
CTGGCTGCGGCTCCGGCGGGGGCGCCGGCTGCGGCACGGGCCGGGGCGCCGGCTGCGGGTCCGGTTGTGGCGCCGGCTGCGGGTCCGGCTGCGGATCGGAGGCGGCGGGCGTGCCCGGCGCCTCGGGGGCGGCGGGCGCAGCCGGGGCCTCCCCCGCCTGCTGGCCGCCCTCGCCGCCGGTGGTGGCGGTGCCGGCGTCCCCGGTCCCCACCTGCCCGGCACGCAGGGCCTCGGTCTCGTTGGCCGCGGCGACCATGTCCATCGCCCGCTGCTCCAGGGCGGCCTGGCGCTGCTGGGCGAGGTCGAAGCTGATGTCCTCCAGCTCGGCGACCTCCCGGATCAGCGCCTCCTTCTCCGCCGCGACCCGGTCGGCGAAGCCGGCGGCCTCGTCGGCCGCCGCCTGGGCCGCGGCCCGCTTCTGCTCCGCCTCCTCGGCCAGCTGCTCGGCCTCGCTCCGGGCCTCGGTCGCCCGGTCGGAGGCCACGTCGGCCAGGGTGGCCGAGGCGCGGTAGGAGTCGTAGACGCCGGCCATGGCCGACTCGGCGTGCCGGAGCGTGGTCGCCTTCTCGACCACCTCGTGCACCCCACCCTCGTCGACCATCCCCGACAGGGCCGTCAGCTCCGGGGCCATCTGGTAGGTCGACGCGATGGCGTCGCCGTACGCCTGCCGCTGCCGGCGCACGTCGCGCTCGGCGGTGTCGGCCCGCCGGTCGGCCCGGCGGGACTCCTGGCGGGCCTGCTGCAGGCGCCACATCGCGCCGTTGTACTCCTCGGAGGCACGCGCCGCGACCTCGGCGGACTCCTGGAGCCGCTGGTTGGCCATGGCGAGCTCGGCCTGCACGGTGGCGACGTCGCGCGACCGCGCCTCGGCGGCGTCCCGCGCGTCCTGGACCTGCTCCCGGCTGGGTGCGTCGACCCCGTCCGCGAGCGCGGGGCCGCCCACGCCGCCCACCCCACCGGTCAGCAGGCCGGTGACGGCCAGTGCGGCGAGGCCGCGGCGGGCCCGGGACCTGTGGGCAGACTTCTCCCTGGAGTGCACGACGAAACTTCCCCTTTTCGCTCGTCAGCCCCGGGAGACTTCCCCTTCCCCTGGAGCAACGTTCAGCACGCTAATGCGCTTGAACCACAAAGGGAACACTTTTCACAGAACTTTGCCATTCGTCCGGCGTGTCGCCTTGACGAACCACACCCATGTAACTCAGGCGGTCGTGCGGTGGGGGTCAGCGCGGCTCCTCGACCGGGACGGCCGAGGTGGTGGTCGTGGGGTACGAGGTCATGCCCCGGCGGTCGAACTTCTGCCCGGTGGCCAGGCCCCCGACGTAGAAGGCGACCAGGGCGATCGCGATGCCCCCGATGTCGTCGGCGACGTAGTGCCACCCGAAGTAGAGGGTCGCGACGATGGTGAGCCCGAAGTTG
Organism: uncultured Nocardioides sp.; assembly: GCA_964600305.1. Classification (GTDB taxonomy): domain Bacteria; phylum Actinomycetota; class Actinomycetes; order Propionibacteriales; family Nocardioidaceae; genus Nocardioides. Next base: position 1,417 of record CAZRKV010000002.1, read on the forward strand.
GCCCAGAGCACCCAGTGCACCCAGCGGCTCCGGATCGTGTACTGCGCCATGAGCGCCCACAGCAGGGTGATCGCGGTGTGCAGGCTGGCGAAGCCCGCCACCGAGTTCATCGCGCCCTCCAGGTCGGCGTGCAGCACGTTGGCGCGCCCGTAGAACAGCGAGTCCATCAGTGTCGAGGCGCCGCTGGTCGCGAGCCCCTCGTAGAGCCACGGGTACTCGAAGCCCGGACCGAGGGTGGGGAGCATGTAGTACGACGCGGTGCCCAGGGACCAGCCCAGGCACTGCGAGGTGGCGTACCAGTAGCCGAAGCTGATGTTGCGCGACCACACCACCCACGCGGCCATCGCCAGGGGCACCATCGGCAGGTACCACATGTAGATGGTGGACAGCACGTGCGCACTGACCCCGCTGCCGAGCACCTCGTGCAGCACGACGGCCGGCTCCTGGCCGAAGAACAGCCACTGGTCGAGGATGTGCAGCTCGCGGTCGTACTTCTCCTCCCCCATCACGAAGGGCAGGAAGGACTTCAGGTTCCGGTAGCTGACGTAGGTGACGTAGAAGCAGGTCAGGCCGAGGGCCACGAGCGTGATCCGCTCCTTGGTCCAGTGGGTGCGGACCCGGTGGCGCACGACCGGCCACATCGCCGCGGGCTGCAGCCGCGAGGCCCAGAGGGTCCGGGGTACGACGTCCAGGGCGAACGCCCCCAGCGCCATCAGCGGCAGCCGGATCCAGGCGGGGCCGAGGAAGCCCTCCGGGTCGATCAGCCGCTTGTCGAGGGCCAGCGACGTGACGATGGCGAGCAGGCCCATGAGTGCTGCCACTCCGACGAGGAGTGCGTAGGCCCGGCGATACACACGGGGCAATCTACCGATCCCGCGGCGGGGACGGCCCGACGGGAGTCCCCGAGGAGGGCCGGCCGGGGGCGATCCGAGCCAGGCGGGTCACGTCGACCGCCAGCCGCACCGGCTGCCCCGGGGCCGCGTCCTGCACGCCCAGGCGGGCCACGGCGTCGAGCACCCCGAGGCCGTCGACGTCGACCTCCAGGCGGACCTGGTCCGGCGTCGACCGGGCGGAGACCACCCGGCCCACGAGTGGCCCGTCGGGATCGACCTGCAGCGCCGACCGGCGCAGCGCCACCTCGGCCTCCGGGGCCAGGCCCGCGGCGGCCAGCAGCCGGGTGGCCCGCTCCCCGTCGAGGACCCGCGCGTACCCGAGGAACCGGGCTGCCTCGGCGTCCACGGGAGCCGCCCAGACCTCCTCGATCCGGCCCTGCTGGACCACCCGGCCCGACCGCATCAGGGCCATCCGGTCGGCGAGGGTGAAGGCCTCCTCGTGGTCGTGGGTCACCAGCAACGCCGTCGTCCCGGACTCGTGGAGGATCGCCCGCAGGTCCCGACCCAGCCGCTCCCGCAGGTTGGTGTCCAGCGCCGAGAGCGGCTCGTCGAGCAGCAGCAGGCGGGGCCGGACGGCCAGGGCCCGGGCCAGGGCCACCCGCTGCCGCTCGCCGCCGGAGAGCGTGGCCGGCATCCGGTCGCCGTGGTCGGCCAGGCCGACCAGGTCCAGCAGCTCGGCGACCCGTCGACCCGCCTCGCGGCGCGGGGTGCGCCGCAGGCGCAGGGCGTAGCCCACGTTGCCGGCCACGGTCTGGTTCCCGAACAGCTGCCCCTCCTGGAACATCAGCGCGAAGCCGCGCCGGTGGGTCGGGACGCCGGCGAGGTCCTCGCCGTCGGCGTACACCGCCCCCTCGGCGAGCACCTCCAGCCCGGCCACCGCCCGCAGCAGCGTGGACTTGCCGCACCCCGAGGGCCCGAGCACCGCCAGGACCTCCCCGCGGAGCAGGTCGAGGTCCACGTCGTCGACGGCGGTCACGGCGCCGAACCGCACCGTCACGCCGCGCAGCCGGAGCATCGGAGTCTCCCCTGGGGTCCCAGCCATCCCTAGAAGGCTCCCACGCCCGGCACCCGGACCCGCTCCACGGCCAGCATCACCAGCGCGGTGGTGGCAGCCAGGATCACCGACGCCGCGAGGGCCATGCCGTAGTTGTCCGCGCCCGGGTGGCCGATCAGCCGGAAGATGACGACCGGGACGGTCGGCCGGTCGTCGCGGGCGAGGAAGGAGGTGGCGCCGAACTCCCCCAGCGAGACGGCGAAGGCGAACCCCGCCGCAGCCAGCAGCGGCTTCCACACGACCGGCACGTCCACGGTGGCCACCGCCCGCAGCGGCGAGGCACCCAGGGACGCCGCGGCCTGCCGCAGCCGGTCGTCGATGCCGGCCAGCACCGGCCCGATCGTGCGCACGACGAGCGGCAGCGCCACCAGCGCCTGGGCCAGCGGCACCAGCAGGGCGGTGTCGCGCAGGGCCAGGGGCGGCCGGTCGAGGGTGATCAGGAACCCGAACCCGAGGGTGACCGCGGAGACCCCGAGGGGGAGCAGGAAGAACCCGTCCAGGGTGGCGCGCACCCGGCGCTCCACGGGGGTGCGCGAGCGGCGGGTGACCGCGAAGGCGACCAGGAGCCCCAGGGTCACCGCGATCCAGGTCGCGTCGACGGCGGTGCGCAGCGAGGTGAGCATCGCCTCGGTCACCGGCACCAGCAGGGCCCGGTCCTCGCCGACGCCGGCCAGCCGGGTGTAGTTGCCCCACCCCCACCCGTCGCCGTCGCGGAACGAGCCGGCCACGAGCGACCCGATCGGCACGACCACCAGCACCACGGCCGCCGCGGTCAGCGCCAGCGCGGGCAGGTCGCTGCGCCGCAGCGGCTGGGCCCGCACGACTGCGCGGGCCTGGCCGCCGGGGACGGCGGCCCGCACCCGGGCGGTCAGTGCCAGCAGCCCGGCCACCACCAGCAGCTGGAGCAGGGACAGGGCGGCCGCCGCCTGCAGGTCCAGGTCGTAGACGGTCAGCCGGTAGATCTCGGTCTCCACGGTGGACCACCGCGCCCCGCCCATCACCAGCACCACCCCGAAGCCGGTGGCGCAGAACAGGAACACCACGCTGCCGGCCGCGGCGACCGCGGGCCGCAGGGCCGGGAGCGTGACGGTCCGGAAGACCTGCCGCGGGGTCGCGCCCAGCGCGGCGGCCGCCTCGGCCGGGCGCGGGTCCAGGGACTCCCAGGAGGCCCCGACGGTGCGCACCACCACCGCGACGTTGAAGAACGCGAACGCCGCCACGATCGCGGCCGGGGTGCCGTCGAGGCCGAGGAACCCCAGCGGGCCGCTGTCCACGAGCAGCTGGCGGAAGGCCACGCCCACCACGACCGTGGGCAGCACGAACGGCACGATCAGGCCCGCCCGCAGCAGGCCGCGGCCGGGCAGGCGGGTCCGGTGCAGCACGTACGCCGCGGGCACGCCGAGCACCAGCGAGAGCGCGGTCCCGGCGAGGGCGGACCACACGGTGAACCACAGCACCCGACCGACGCGGGGCCGGGTGAGGACCTCGGCCACGCCGACGGGGTCGAAGGCGCCGTCGGGCCACAGGCCGCGCGCCACCATGCCGGCGACCGGCAGGACGAAGAAGACCGCCAGCACCAGCACCGGGACGAGGGCCAGCCCGACCAGGGCCGCGACCCGCCGGTTCACCCGGTCACCGCGTGGTGATGTCGGTCCACTCGGTCAGCCAGGCACGCCGCTGCTCGTCGACCCGGTCCGGGTCGAGGAGGTGCGGGTCCTCGGGCCGCTCGGTGAACCGCTCCCAGTCCTCGGGCAGGTCGACCCGGTCGCTGACCGGGAAGACGTACATCGACTCGGGCAGGGCCGCCTGCACCGCGTCGGAGAGCAGCCAGTCGACGACCTCCCGGGCCCCGTCGGGGTTCTCCGCCCCGGCCAGCACGCCGGCGTACTCCACCTGGCGGTAGCAGGTGTCCAGCAGGGCCCGGGTGGTGGTCCGGGAGCCGTCCTCGGTCAGCGTGAACGCCGGGGAGGTGTCGTAGGAGACCACCACCGGCCGGTCGCCGTCCCCGCCCCCGCCGGTGAAGTCCACCTGGTAGGCGTCGGACCAGCCGCCGACGACCAAGGTGTCGTTGGCCATCAGCCGGGACCAGTAGTCGGCCCACTCCTCGCCGTACTCGTCGATCGTGGCGAGCAGGAACGCCAGGCCCGGGGAGGAGGTGGAGGCCCCGGGGACCACCAGCTGGCCGCGGTGCTCGGGACGGGTGAGGTCCTCGAAGCCGCGGGGTGGCTCCTGGTCGTGGCGTGCGAACCAGCGGGTGTCGACGTTGAGGCACACGTGGGCGGTGTCGACGGGGGTGAGGTGGTCGCCGGCCGACTCGAGGACGTGCTCCCCCGCCCCTTCGGGCAGGTCGGCGGCGTAGGCCTCGAAGACGTCCTCCGAGACCGCCCGGGAGGCGAAGGTGTTGTCCACCCCGAAGGCCACGTCTCCGGTGGGCGAGTCCTTGGTCAGCACCAGCCGGTTGGTCAGCGCCCCCGCGTCGCCGCTGGCGCGCTGCTCCAGGCTCAGCCCGGTGTCGGCCTCGAAGTCGGCCACCAGCTCGTCGGGCAGGGCGAAGGAGTCGTGGGTGACCAGCACCACCCGGTCCTCGGTCGCCGTCTCCTCCTCCCCGCCACCGACCACGCTGCAGGCGGCGGTCACGGTCAGCGTCGTCGCTGCGGCCACCAGGGCGGCCGCCCGCGCACTCGTCCTGCTCATCGGGCTCCCTTCGCCGGTGCTAACCGGATCAGGTTCGAAAAGGGTCTGCGGCGCTCCGCACTCTCAGCACGCCCGACGCGTGCTCCCCTGCCTGTCGCGACCACCGTAGCGCGGGGTCGCGGCCCGGATCACCCGGGGTGGACCGGCTCGTAGACGAAGCCCTCCTCGTCCCGGCGGCGGGTCGCCTGCCCCCGGGCGGCCAACAGCTCCAGGTGCGCCTTGGTCTCCAGGGTGGCCAGCGCGGCGTTGAACACGTCGAGCTCGCCGAACTTGCGCTCGTGCCGGGTCCAGGGCAGTGCCCCGGCCACGCCGTACGCCGTCGCGCCGCCGCTGAGCAGGGCCTCCCGGCAGAGCTCGAGCCGGACCTCGTGGTGGGCCAGCAGCTCGTCGATCCGTGCGTGCGAGGACGACGTGACCGGGCCGTGGGCCGGCAGCAGGGTCATGTCGGGCAGCCCCCGGACCTTGGTCAGCGAGGCCAGGAAGTCACCGAGCGGCTGCTCGGCCAGCGCCGGCTCGAACCCGATCGAGGGGGTGATGGTCGGCAGCACGTGGTCCCCGGCGAAGAGGAGGCCCTCGGCGGGATCGGCGAAGACGAAGTGCCCCTGGGTGTGGCCCGGGGTGGCGACCGCGTCCAGCGCGCGACCGTCCACGTCGAGGACCTGGTCCTCCTCCAGCCAGGTGTCCGGGTAGGACCACAGGGTCAGGTCGGGGGTGCCCTCCTTGGTGAAGTCGCCCCAGGCCCGGGCGAGGTCGTGGGCGCCGGCGTCGCGGAGCATCGACAGGTGCGGGTCCTCGTCGAGGTCGCCGGGATCGTTGATCAGGTCCAGGGTCGGCTTGTCCCCGAGGCCGAGGCTGACGTGGGACCCGAACTCCCGCCGGATGGCCACGGCCTGGGTGTAGTGGTCCCGGTGCACGTGGGTGACGAGGAACCGGGTGATGTCGGAGACGGCGTACCCGAGGTCGGCGAGGCAGCGCTCCAGCAGGCTCCGCGCCTCCTCGATCGCCCAACCGCCGTCGACCAGGGTCAGGCCGGACCCGGTCTCGATCACGTAGACGTTGACCGCCCGGAGCCCGTCCATCGGCAGCGGCAGCGGGATCCGGTGCACTCCGGGCGCGACCGACCACGCCCCCGCGTCGGTCCAGTGGGTGCCGTCGGGGAGCCGGTCACCGGTCGCAGGTCCACTCACCCTGCGGACCCTAGCCCGACTGCCCGCCCGACCCGGGGGCCAGGTCCGGCAGACCGAGATCGAGGTTGGGCTGCTGGAGGCCGCCGTCGACCTCGAGCAGCTTGCCGGTGAGGTACTGGCCCGCGCGCGAGGAGAGGTAGACGATCGCGGCCGCGACGTCCTCGGGCTCCCCGATCCGGCCCAGCGGGGTGTTGTCCTCCAGCTGGCGGCGCATCCCCTCGTCGGCGGCCACGAACTCCAGGGCGCTGGTGAGCACCGAGCCGACGAAGATCCCGTTGACCCGGATCCGGGGTGCCAGGTCGGTCGCGGCCAGCCGCACCCAGTGCGCCAGCGCCGCCTTGGCGGTGCCGTAGGCGAGGTAGCCCCGCCCGGCGGCGCGGCCCATCATCGAGCTGATCGCGACCACCGACTTCTGCGGCCGTCCCGCCGGGTCGTCCCCGGTGTCGTCGGTGTCGGTCCCGAGATCCCGGAGCATCAGCGGCACCGCGGCCCGCGTCAGCGCGTGCGCGGTGCTGACGTTGAAGCGGAACGACTCCTCCAGGTAGGCCACGTCGGTGTCGAGGAAGGCGTTGGGGATCGTCCCGCCGACGTTGTTGACGACCGTGTCCAGCCGCCCGAACGCCTCGTGTGCCATCCCGGCGAGGTCCGCCGCGCGCTCGGGGTCGGACAGGTCGGCCGGTACGACGAGGGCACGCCGCCCCACGGCCTCGACCCGGCGCGCGACCTCCTCGAGCTGGTCGGCGTGGCGGGCCGAGACGACGACGTCGGCGCCGGCCTCGGCCAGGGCCACGGCGGTGGCGGCCCCGATGCCACGTCCCGCCCCGGTCACCACGGCGACCTGGTCGGGCGTGCGGAAGCGGTCGAGGATCGTGCTCATGCGACCCCCCGTCCGGTGACGTGCATCAGGTCCAGGGCGGTCACGAGGCCGGGCTCGGCCGCGACCACGTGCGGGGTGGCGTGCACCAGGCGCATCGCGGTGGTGATCATGCCCGAGTCGTTGTGGTCGCCGCCCTCGCCCCGGTGGGTGAAGTCGACCTGCATCCGGGGCTGCCCCTCGATCTCCACCCGGTAGCAACCACCGCCCTCGGGCGGGGTGGGCCAGTCCGGGGCCTGGTCGGGGTGGTTGCGGGTGACGTGCTCGAGCACCACCCGGGGCTCCCCGCCGACGAGCCCGCGGACCTGGAACCGGACGGCCCCGAGGCTGCCCGCCGGGATCTCGCCGGAGGCGGTGGTGAGGTCGTCCTCGGCCGGGCGCCGGTCCACGACCTCGTCCAGCGGCTCGTCCAGCTCCAGGCCGAGCCCGGCGGCGATCTGGCGCACCACCGATCCCCAGGCCATCGACAGCACGCCCGGCTGCCACAGCATCGCCTCGTGGTCCATCGGCCGGCCGAAGCCGAACAGCTCGCTGTTGACCACGGGCTGGTAGTAGGTCGAGTAGTCCGCGATCTCGGAGACCCGCACCAGGTCGATGCGCTGGGACAGGCTGGTCATCACCAGGGGCAGGACGTCGTTGGCGAAGCCGGGATCGATCCCGTTGACGTGCAGGCTCGCCCCACCCTCCCGGGTGGCCTCCTCGACCTGGCGCAGGGCGTCGTCCCAGAGGATCCCGTAGGGGTACTGCAGCAGCACCGGCCCGCTGGAGACGACGTTCACACCGGCCCGGACGAAGGAGGTGAGGTCCTCCAGCGCCTCGAGCACCCGGTCGTCGGTCATGGCGGAGTGGATGATCGCGTCCGGCTCGAGCGCCAGCAGGGCCTCCCGGTCGTTCGTCGTCGTCACCCCCAGGTCGCGGCCGAGCCCGGCCAGGTCGCCGGCGTCCCGACCGACCTTGTCCGGGTTCGACACCCACACCCCCACCAGCTCCAGGTCGTGGTGGGCGTCCACCCCGGCGATGACGTGGCGGCCGACCGTGCCGGTCGACCAGCACACCACGCGCAGCTTCGTGCTCATACCGTCTCCTCCTCGCGCTGGTCCTCCCGGGCGGCCACCGGGCAGTGGGTGCCGGCCGGGTCGTAGATCGTGGGCATGCACTCGTTGCAGTGGATGCACCGCGCGCTGCCGGCCCGCTCGCCGCCGGTCGCGCCGGAGCGGGCCTCGCGCTCGTACCGCGCGACCAGGTCCGGCTCACGGAGCAGGGCACGGGCCATCGCGACGTAGGGGAAGCCGAGCGCCATGGCCCGCTCGATGGTGGCGCGGTCACTGATCCCGCCGAGCAGGACCAGCGGCATCGTCAGCTCCCGGCGGAAGCGCAGCGCCTTGTCGAGGAGATAGGCCTCCTCGTAGGGGTAGGCCTTCAGGAACTTCTTCCCGGCCGGACTGCGCATCCCCAGCCGCACCGGTAGCGGCATCCGGGCTGCGAACTGCTCGCGCGGGACGTCGCCGCGGAAGAGGTACATGGGGTTCATCAGCGAGCTGCCGGCGCTCATCTGCAGGGCGTCGAGCGCCTGGTCGGCCTCGAGCATCCGCGCGACCTCGAGCGCCTCGTCGGTGCCCAGTCCACCCGGGAAGCCGTCGCTGAGGCTCACCTTGGCGATCACCGCGGCCTCGTCGCCGACCTCGTCACGCACCGCCCGCGCGACCTGCCGGGCCAGGCGGGCGCGGTTCTCCAGCGACCCGCCCCACCGGTCGGTACGCCGGTTGAGCCCCGGCGCCAGGAAGGAGCTGAGCAGGTAGCTGTGCGCCATGTGCAGCTCGAGGACGTCGAAGCCGGCGCGCACGAGCAGCCGCGCGGTGGCGGCGTACTGGTGGGTGATCCGGGTCAGGTCGGCCTCGCTGGCGCGGCGGACCATCTGCATGGACAGCGGGCTCGGCATCGACGACGCGGCGAGGGCGTGGATCCGGTTGCTGCGGCCGTTGGCCACCGGTCCCGCGTGTCCCACCTGGCCGGAGATCGCGGCCCCGGCGCCGTGGACGGCGTCGGCGAGCCGGGCCAGGCCCGGGAGGGACCGCTCGGAGACCACGACCTGCTCGCGGTGGGTCCGCCCCTCGGGGGCGACGGCGAGGTAGGCGACCGTGGTGGCGCCCACCCCGCCCCGGGCCACGGCCAGGTGGTGGTCGACGAGGTCGTCGGTGACCAGTCCGTCGGGCGAGCGCCCCTCGAACGTGGCCGCCTTGATGATCCGGTTGCGCAGGTGGACCGGACCCAGGGTGCCGGGAGCGAAGGCGTCGGGCGTCACCCCGCCAACCTAGAACGTGTTTCATTCCGGCGCGACCCCACCGGCGAGATTCGTGGCCGGGGAATACCCCTTGGGGTATGTGGGGTTGGCTGTTACGGTTCCCATCCATACCCCCTCGGGTATCACTTCGGTGTGCCCGCCCGGGGAACGTCCCACAGCATTTCCCAGACTCCACCAAGGAGGAAGTACCGGATGATCACCGTTCGCACGATCGAGACGACCAGCCTGGGCGACCGCAGCTACCTCGCCCACGACGGCGAGGTCGCCGTCGTGGTCGACCCCCAGCGCGACTTCGACCGGGTGCTCGACCTCGCCCGTACCGAAGGCGTCCGGATCACGCACGTCCTCGAGACCCACATCCACAACGACTACGTGACCGGTGGGCTCGCCCTGGCCGCCGAGACCGGCGCGGCGTACCACGTCAACGCCGACGACGAGGTCGACTTCGACCGGGTGCCGACCCACGACGGCGACGTCATCGCCGTGGGCGACACCATGCGCATCCGCGCCCTGCACACCCCGGGCCACACCCACACCCACCTCTCCTACGTCCTCGAGGCCGACGGGGAGCACGTGGCGGCCTTCACCGGTGGCTCGCTGCTCTACGGATCCACGGGTCGGCCCGACCTGCTCGGCCCCGACCACACCGACGCGCTGGTGCACGCCCAGTGGCACTCCGCCCGGCGCCTCGCCGAGCTGCCCGACGAGACCTCGCTCTACCCCACCCACGGGTTCGGGAGCTTCTGCTCGGCGACCCAGGAGGAGGGCGACTCCGGCACCATCGGCGACGAGCGGCGCACCAACCCCGCGCTGACGCAGGCCGAGGAGGAGTACGTCGCGGAGCTGCTCGGCGCGCTCGAGGACTACCCGGCCTACTACGTGCACATGGGTCCGGCGAACGCCTCGGGCCCCGACGCCCCGGACCTGTCCACCCCGGAGCCGGCCGACCCGGCCGAGCTGCGCCGCCGGATCGACGCCGGCGAGTGGGTCGTCGACCTGCGCAACCGCTCGGCCTTCGCCGCCGGCCACGTCGCCGGCACGGTCAACTTCGGGATCGACGGCCAGTTCATCACCTACCTCGGGTGGTTGATGCCCTACGACGCCACCGTCACCCTGCTGGGCGCGACGCCCGAGGACGTCGAGGAGGCCCAGCGCGACATGGCCCGGATCGGGCTGGCCGGACCGGCCGCCCAGGCGACCGGGGACCCCCTCCAGTGGTCCGGCGGCCGGGAGCTGGCCAGCTACCCGACCGCGACCTTCGAGGACCTCGCGTCCGAGATCAGCAGCCGTCCCGAGGACGAGCGCCCGGTCGTGCTCGACGTGCGCCGGGCCTCGGAGTTCGACGAGGCCCACATCGACGGGGCGGTCAACCTCCCCATCCACACCGTGCTGGCGCACCTGGACAGCGTCCCGCGCCGGCCGCTGTGGGTGCACTGCGCCGGTGGGTACCGCGCGGGTGTCGTCGCCTCGCTGCTCGACGCGCACGGCTTCGACGTGACCGCCGTGGACGACAGCTTCGACGCCGCGCACGACACCGACCTCCCGCTGGTGCTCGCGGCCTGACCCGCCGGCCCCGGACGCAGACCACGCAGAAGCACGACACGCAGAAGCAGAACAGGAGACATCACCCGATGACCACCACCACGAACGAGCGCACCACCATCCAGGTCGACGCCACCGCCCTCCGCGAGCGCCTCGGCACCCCCGACGCCCCGCGCATCCTCGACGTCCGCACCCCGGCCGAGTTCGAGACCGCCCACATCCCCGGCTCCTACAACGTGCCGCTGGACAACCTGCGCGAGCACCGCGAGGAGCTGCGGCGCCACCTCGACGAGGACGTGGTCCTCGTGTGCCGCTCGGGCAACCGGGCCGAGCAGGCCGAGGCCGCGCTCGCCGAGGTCGGGCTCCCCGGCCTGCAGGTGCTGCGCGGCGGCATCATGGCCTGGCAGGCCCAGGGCGCCCCGGTCAACGAGGGCCGCCAGACCTGGGACCTGGAGCGGCAGGTGCGCCTGACCGCGGGCAGCCTGGTGGCGGCGAGCGTGCTGGCCTCCACCGTGTCCCCGCGGCTGAAGTGGCTCGCCGGCGGCGTCGGCGCCGGCCTGGTGACCGCCGCCGTCACCAACACCTGCGCGATGGGTTCGCTGCTGTCCAAGATGCCGTGGAACTCCCGCGGCGCCTCCTGCGACATGCAGCAGGTCGTCGCGGCCCTCGCGGAGAACTGAGCGTGGACCCGCTCCTCGTCGCGACCCTGGCCCTCTCCGTGCTCATCGGGCTCTCGCTCGGTGTGCTCGGAGGGGGCGGGTCCATCCTCACGGTCCCGCTGCTGGTCTACGTGGCGGGCCTGGACGCGAAGGAGGCGATCGCGGCGTCGCTGTTCGTCGTCGGCACCACCTCCCTCGCGGGGATGATCAGCCACGCCCGGGGCGGCCGGGTGCGGTGGCGGACCGGGCTGATCTTCGGCGCCGCCGGGATGGCCGGCGCCTACGGCGGGGGCATCCTCGGGGGCTACCTCCCCGGCACGGTGCTGCTGGTCGCGTTCTCGATCATGATGCTCGCGACCTCCGTGGCCATGCTCCGCGGCGGCCGCTCCCCGGAACGCCGCCACACCGAGCTGCCCGTGGGGCGCGTGCTCCTCGACGGAGCGATCGTCGGGCTGGTGACCGGGCTCGTGGGAGCCGGGGGCGGGTTCCTCGTCGTACCGGCCCTGGCACTCCTCGGCGGGCTCCCGATGGGAGTGGCCGTGGGGACCTCGCTGCTGGTGATCGCGATGAAGTCCTTCGCCGGGTTCGCCGGCTACCTGACGAGCGTGTCGGTCGACTGGCCCCTGGTGCTGGGCGTGACGGCGGCCGCCATCGTCGGCAGCCTCGTCGGCGGTCGCCTGGCCGGGAAGATCCCCGAGGAGGTCCTGCGCAAGGGGTTCGCCTGGTTCGTGCTCGTGATGGGCGTCGTCGTCCTCGTGGAGCAGGCACCGGCCGGGTTCGCCATCCCCGCCGCCATCACCATCGGCGTGCTGGCCGTGGCTGCCGCCGCCTGCTGGTGGCTGGTCCCCGCCTGCCCGATCAGGCGCGCGGCGAAGCCGAAGTCGCCCTCCCCGGTGTAGCCGGGGCGGCCCGCCGGCGCGGGCGCGACGACCCGGGAGGGCGCGACGAGTCAGTGCGTCGCGCCCTCGTCGTCGTCCCAGACGTCGCCGCCGATGTGGCTCTGGTCCGGCCCCTCGGCCCCGAGCAGCTCCGCGGCGGAGCGGGTGTTCTCGGGATCGGCGGCCTGCTCCATGACCTCCGCTGCCGAGGCGGGGTCGGTGTCGCTGGGGACCACCAGCAGTCGCAGCCGCTGGCCGGACTGCATCGTGACCACCATGATCCGGGTGTCGTCGCTCGGGAACGAGCCCAGCTTGACCGAACCGCGGCTGGCGCGGATCCGGTGGAGGGCCGGGGCACCCGCCGCGGCATCCCAGTCGGGGCGGGAGAAGAGCAGCCGCCCTACCCGACCGACGCTTTGCGGGAAGTGGTCCACCAGGTCCGCGGCCTCGACCCGCAGGTCACGCGACTGCGGCCACCAGGCGCCGTCGAGCGGGCCCGAGGGACGCCCCTCGGCGAGTCGGAGGCGGAGCGGGGCCCGCCTCGTCGACGTGGTCGGGACAGGTCGTACCGGTGACGTCGTCATGACGTCCGCCTTCCGCGCTGCACCTCGCGGGCCCGACGGGCCCGGTCCGGCAGCATGATTACCCCCAGCCTACGTCGGCTCGTCCGAGCACGAGCCAGAACACGTTATCGTTCCGGGCGTGACCAGCGACGACAGCCAGCAAGGCCCCGTGCTCGTGACCGGCGCCGCCGGCCTGGTGGGGCGGGCGGTCGTCGACCGCCTGCTGGCCGACGGCCACAAGGTGGTCGCGACCGATCTCGTCGAGCCCGCCGGCCTCCCGCCGGGGGCCGAGGTGATCCGTGCCGACCTGACCGACGACGTGGCCGTGCGCCGGCTGCTGCTGACGACCGCCCCGAGCCGTGTCGTCCACTGCGCCGCGGTCATCCCCCCGGCCTGCTACGCCCGCCCCCGCCTCGCCCGCCAGGTCACGGTCGGCGGCACCCGGAACCTGGTCGCGGCGGCCGAGGGGCTGGCGGCCCCGCCTCGACTGGTGCTCACCTCGAGCATCGCCGTCCACGGCGCCCGCAACCCCCACACCCACCCCGACCCCCTGACCGAGGAGTCGCCGCTGGCACCGGTCGACCTCTACGGCCAGCACAAGATGGAGGCCGAGGAAGCGGTACGCGGATCCGGGCTGCCGTGGGTCGTGCTGCGGCTGGGCGGGGTGCTCTCCCCGGACCTCGGGGCGGGCGGCTCCGACCCCGACACCCGGTGGTTCGAGGCACTGCTGCCCACCGACGGTCGGATCCAGACCGTCGACGTGCGCGACGTCGCGCGAGCCGTGGCCGCCGCCACCACCGCACCCGTGACCGGACAGGTGTTCCTCGTCGGCGGGGACGCGAGCCACCGGTTGCGCCAGCGCGAGATCGTCGCCTCCCTCACCACGGCCCTCGGCCTCGAGGACGGCGTACCGGCCGGCCGCTCCGGCGACCCGGAGGACGACGCGGCCTGGTTCCCCACCGACTGGATGGACACCACGCGCGGCCAGGCCGCCCTGGACTACCAGCGGATCTCCTGGCCGCAGCTGCTCGCCGAGGTCCGCGAGGGCGCCGGGTGGCGCCGCTACCTGCTTCGCCTGGCGGCACCGATCGTGCACGAGGTGCTCCGCCGGCGCTCGCCGTACGCCCACCACGACGGCCGGTACGCCGCGCCCTGGGCCGCCATCGAGGCGCGCTGGGGCGACCCGCGTCCCGACCGCGAGGGATGAGGAGCCGGGAATGGATCGCACGCGCCTCCCCCGCACCGCCGTCATCGGGGCCGGCATCAGCGGGCTGACCGCGTCGAAGATGCTGGGCGACTACGGCATCGAGCACACCTGCTTCGAGGGCTCGGACCGGATCGGGGGAAACTGGGCCTTCGGCAACCCCAACGGGCGCAGCAGCGCCTACCGCTCGCTGCACATCGACACCTCCCGGCACCAGCTGTCCTTCCGGGACTTCCCGATGCCCGACGACTACCCGCACTTCCCGCACCACACCCAGATCAAGGCCTACCTCGACGCCTACGCCGAGGCCTTCGACCTGCTGGACTCCATCGAGCTCGGCAACGAGGTCCGCCACGCGCAGCGCCTGCCCGGCGGCGGGTGGGAGCTGGAGACCGAACGGACCGGCACCCGCCGGTTCGACCTGCTGGTGGTCGCCAACGGGCACCACTGGGACCCGCGACACCCCGACTTCCCCGGGGAGTTCACCGGGGAGACGCTCCACTCCCACCACTACGTCGACCCCCGCACGCCCCTGGAGCTGACCGGTCGGCGGATCCTCGTCGTGGGCCTGGGCAACAGCGCCGCCGACATCACCGTGGAGCTGTCCTCGCGGGCGCTGGACAACGAGGTGGTGCTCTCGACCCGGTCGAGCGCCTGGATCGTGCCGAAGTACGTCGCCGGCCAGCCCGCGGACAAGTTCTACCGGACCTCGCCGTGGATCCCGTTGTCGTGGCAACGCAGGGCGATGCAGCTGCTGCAGCCGATCACGGCCGGGCACCCCACCGACTACGGGCTCCCCGAACCCAACCACCGGTTCTTCGAGGCCCACCCCACCCAGTCGGTCGAGCTGCCGGTGCGGCTCGGCTCCGGCGACGTGGAGGCCAAGCCCGACGTGGAGCACCTCGACGGGCGCACGGTGCACTTCGTCGACGGCAGCAGCCGCGAGTTCGACGTGATGATCAACGCCACGGGCTACAACATCACGTTCCCGTTCTTCGACCCCGACTTCCTCAGCGCCCCCGACAACCGGATCCGGCTCTACAAGCGGATGTTCCGCCCCGGCATCGACGACCTCGTCCTCGCCGGGTTCGCCCAGGCGGTGCCGACGCTGTTCCCCTTCGTCGAGGCCCAGGCCCGCCTCGTCGCGGCGTACGCCGCGGGGCTCTACCGCCTGCCGCCGGTCGAGGAGATGGAGCGCGGCATCGACGCCGACGAGGAGAAGTACCTCGGCCACATGAACCCGTCCGCCCGGCACACCCAGCAGGTCGACCACTACCTCTACGAGCACGACCTGCGCACCCGGGAGCTGCCCGCGGGCCGGGCCCGGGTGCGGCGCGAGGGCGCCCCGGCGCTGGCGGGGCGGGCCTGATGGCGGAGCCGCGGAACCCCGCGTACCCGGTGCGCTTCACCTCCGGCGACGCCTGGTGCGACGGCTGGCACCTCCCGGCCACGGTGGACGACCTCCGCGGCCCCGGGGGCCGGCCGTGCGTGGTGATGGCCCACGGCCTGGGCGGCACCCGGGACTCCGGCCTGGCCCCCTTCGCCGACGCCCTGGCCACGGCCGGGCTGGACGTGGTGGCCTTCGACTACCGGGGCTTCGGCACCAGTGGTGGCGAGGACCGGCAGGTGGTCTCCACGGCCCGGCAGGTGGAGGACTACCGCGCGGCGCTGTCCGCCGCGGCCCGGCTGGCCGAGGTGGACGCGACGCGCCTGGTCCCCTGGGGCGTCTCGCTCTCGGGCGGACACGTGCTCGAGGTCGCGGCGGAGGATGCCCGGGCGACCGGCGCGGCCCACCGCGTGGCCGCGGCCGTGGCCCTCACGCCCCTGGTCGACGGGCCGGCTGCCGCCCGGCACGCCCTCCCCACGCACCCGACCGGGGCCCTGCTGGGCTCCACGCTCGACGCCGTCCGCAGTCGTGCCGGTCGCCTGCGCGGGAGGCCCGGCCGCACCATCCCGGTGGTCGGGCGCCCCGGGGAGCGGGCCGCCCTCTCACTGGCCGGCCAGCACGAGGACTACCTGGCCATCGCGGGCCCCACCTGGCGCAACGAGGTCGGTGCCGACGTCCTGCTCGAGCTGGGCCGCCATCGGCCCGCGCGGCACGCGGCCCGGGTGCGGGTGCCGATGCTGGTCCAGGTCGCCGACCTCGACCGCAGCGCCCCGCCGCACACCGCCGCCCGGGCCGCCTTCCGGGCCCGTGCCGAGGTGCGCCACTACCCCTGCGACCACTTCGACGTGTGGCCGGGCAAGCCCTGGTTCGAGGCCGCCGCACGGCACCAGGCGCGGTTCCTGCGCCGGCACCTCACCCCCGGCTGAGCCGGGCCGCGGTCGGCCGCTCCCCACCGGTCGGCGCCCCTTCTCACCGGCCGCCCCGGGCCCTGATACTGGTCGGACAGCCGTCGAGCTCGGGAGGGCCCATGACTGCACCGGCGACCGGAGGCGCGGAGGACCTGCTCGCGCTGGAGGCGGAGGCGGTGGGGCTCGTGCGCCGCTGGCTGCACGAGGCGTCGGGGCACCGCGCGGAGGCGGCGGCCCGCCGCCTGTCCGGCTTGCTGCAGGACGAGCACGGCCTGGACTTCGCCGTGCAGTTCATCGACGGGGTGATCCGCCCGGAGGACCCGGCCACGGCGGCCGCCCGGTTGCGCTCACTGGCCACCTCGGTCCCCCGGTCGGTGCCCCCGCACCTGCGGGCGGCGCTGCGAGCCGGCGGCACGGCGGGCACGGTGGCGCCGCGCCTGGTGGTGCCGGTGGTACGCCGCGCCCTGCGCGGCATGCTCGAGCACCTGGTGCTCGACTCGACCGAGTCCCGACTCGGCCGGAGCATCGCCCGGCTGCGGCAGCCCGGCGTACGCCTGAACCTGAACCTGCTCGGCGAGGCCGTGCTCGGCACGGCGGAGGCGGCCCGACGGCTGGAGGGGACCCGGCGGCTGCTGGCCCGCGACGACGTCGACTACGTCTCGGTCAAGGTCTCCTCGGTCGTGGCCCCGCACTCCCCCTGGGCCTTCGACGAGGCAGTCACCGAGATCGTCGAAGCCCTGACCCCCCTGTACCAGCAGGCCGCCGAGGCGCCGACGACCACCTTCATCAACCTCGACATGGAGGAGTACCGCGACCTCGAGCTGACGCTCGCGGTGTTCATGACCCTGCTGGACCGTCCGGACCTGGCCGACCTGGAGGCCGGGATCGTGCTGCAGGCCTACCTCCCCGACGCCCCGGGGGCGATGCAGCGGCTGCAGGAGTGGGCCGCGGCGCGGCGGGCCCGTGGCGGCGCACCGGTGAAGGTGCGCCTGGTCAAGGGCGCCAACCTGCCCATGGAGCTGGCCGACGCCGACGTGCACGGGTGGCCGCCGGCCACGTGGGAGAGCAAGCAGCTCACCGACACCTGCTACAAGATGGTGCTCGACTACGCGCTGCGCCCGGAGCACGTGGACGCCGTACGCGTCGGGGTGGCCGGCCACAACCTGTTCGACCTGGCCCTCGCCTGGCTGCTGGCCGGGCGCCGCGGGGTCCGCGAGGGCATGGACGTCGAGATGCTGCTCGGGATGGCCCCCGGCCAGGCGGAGGCGGTACGCCGCGAGGTCGGCGGCCTGCTGCTCTACACGCCCGTGGTCTCGCCCGAGGAGTTCGACGTCGCGATCTCCTACCTGGTGCGCCGGCTGGAGGAGGGCGCCTCGGACGACAACTTCCTGTCCGCGCTGTTCGACCTCGACTCCGACCCCGCCACCTTCGAGCGCGAGCGGCGGCGGTTCTCCGCCTCGCTGCACGACCTGCCCCGGATGGTGGCCGACCCGCCCGTCCCCCGTCGTACCCAGGACCGGCGGACCGAGGAGCCGCGGCTGCGGACCGAGGGGTTCACCAACGAGCCGGACACCGACCCCTCGCTCGCCGGCAACCGGGAGTGGGGCCGGGAGGTGCTGGCGCGCTCCGCCACCAGCGACGCCGGGCGGGCGCTGATCGCCGAGCACCGGCTGGAGACCGTCGACCAGCTCGACGCGGTGTTCGAGGCGGCCCGGGCGGCCGCGCCCGCCTGGGCCGGCCGGTCCGCCGAGGAGCGGGCCGGCCTGCTGCGCGAGGCGGCGCGGGTGCTGGCCTCGCGGCGGGGCCTGATCGCCGAGGTGATGGCCGCCGAGTGCGGCAAGACGCTGGAGGAGTCCGACCCCGAGGTCTCCGAGGCCATCGACTTCGCCAACCACTACGCCACCTGCGCGGAGGACCTGCCCCGGGTCGAGGGGGCGCGGTTCGTGCCCGACGCGCTGACCGTGGTGACCCCGCCCTGGAACTTCCCGGTCGCCATCCCCACCGGCACCATGCTCGGGCCGCTCGCAGCCGGGTCGACGGTGGTGGCCAAGCCCGCGCCGCAGGCCCGGCGTACCGGCGCCGTCGTGGTGCAGGCGCTGTGGGACGCCGGGATCCCCCGGGAGGTGCTCCACCTGGTGGACGTCGACGAGGGCACGCTCGGCAAGCAGCTGATCTCCGACCCCCGGGTGGACCAGGTGGTGCTGACCGGGGGCTTCGAGACCGCGGAGCTCTTCCGCAGCTTCCGCCCCGACCTGCCCCTGCAGGCCGAGACCAGCGGCAAGAACGCGATCGTGGTGACGCCGTCGGCCGACCTCGACCTGGCCGCGCAGGACGTCGTCCGGTCCGCGTTCGGCCACGCCGGCCAGAAGTGCTCGGCGGCCTCGCTCGCGATCCTGGTCGGACCGGTCGCCTCGTCCCGGCGCTTCCACGACCAGCTCCGCGACGCCGCCGCCTCGATGGTGGTCGGCCAGCCGTCGGACCCCCGCAGCCGGATCGGCCCGGTGATCGAGCCGGCGTCCGGCAAGCTGCTGCGGGCGCTGACGACGCTGGGCCCCGGCGAGGAATGGCTGCTGGAGCCGCGCCGGCTGGACGAGGAAGGGCGCCTGTGGGCCCCGGGGATCCGCACCGGCGTGCAGCCGGACTCGGAGTACCACCTCACCGAGTACTTCGGCCCCGTCCTCGGCGTGATGGCAGCGGAGTCGCTCGCCGAGGCCGTGGCGCTGCAGAACCGGGTCGTGTACGGCCTCACCGCCGGCCTGCACTCGCTGGACGCCGACGAGGTGGCGCAGTGGCTGGACTGCATCGAGGCCGGCAACCTCTACGTCAACCGGGGCATCACCGGCGCCGTGGTCCGCCGCCAGCCGTTCGGCGGGTGGAAGCGGTCCGTGGTCGGCACCGGCACCAAGGCCGGTGGCCCCAGCTACCTCTTCGGCTTCGGCCACTGGGAGCGGCGTACATCGGAGCCCCGGCCGGGCGTGCAGTCCCCCCTCGGCGAGGAGCTGCTGGCCGCCCTGGGCGAGGTGCCCGAGGAGGAGGCGGCGTTCCTCCGGCGGGCCGCGGCCAGCGACCTCGACGCCTGGGAGGGGTTCTTCGGGACGCCGTACGACGCGACCGGGCTCTGGGCCGAGCACAACGTGCTGCGGCACCTCCCCCGCCCGGTGACCGTGCGCCTGGCCGAGGGTGGCTCGCCGGTGGACCTGGTCCGCTGCCTGCACGCGGGGCTGGTGGTCGGGGCCCCGCTCACGGTCAGCACCGCCGACCCGCTCCCCGCGCGCCTGGCCGAGCGGCTGGCCGGCCGGGGTGTGGTGGTCCGCGAGGAGGGCGAGGCGACGTTCGTCGCCCAGCTCGGGGCCGTGCCCGACGTGCGGGTGCGGCTGGTGGGTGCCCCCGGCGGCGACCTGCTCACCGCGCTCGGCGGGCGGGCGGACGTGGCCGTGCACGACGGGGAGGTCACCGAGGCCGGTCGGGTCGAGATCCTGCCCTTCGTGCACGAGCAGGCCATCAGCCTGACCGCCCACCGGTTCGGCACGCCCCACGACCTCGCTCCCCGGCTGACCGAGGTGACCCGGAGGTGAGGGGTCGGGGCGGAGGATTCCCCGGCTGACCGGCGAAACCGGCACTGGACGGGTGTTTCAGTGCCTGTCAGGTGCCGGATTCACCGGCCGACCGGGGAAACTGCCGCCCCCTCAGCGGGCGCCTGGTCCGGGAACCGCCGGAGACCCCATCGAGGGGTCGAGCTCGTCCTCGTCCTCGTCGTCGAACCCGATCGGGTCGGGGACACCCGCCGTGATCAGGGTCCCGTCGGCACGCCGGCCCCCGATGAGCGGCCGCTCGCCGAGCAACCCCGCGATCCGCTCGCCGTGCCCGTCCAGCGACACCCGCAGCGGCTCGTCCGGAGGCACCACGAGCTCCTCGCCCCGCACCGCGACCGGCACCTCCTCGGTGCCCTCGACGAGCGCGAGCGTGAGCGAGTCCTCGGCGACGAGCACCTCCAGCCGCCGGCCACGCCAGGCCAGGCGGAACCGCAGGCTCTCCCAGCCCTCGGGCAGCCGCGGGTCGAAGGAGAGGCGCCCCTCGCGGTCGCGCATCCCGCCGAAGCCGTTCACCAGGGCCCCCCACACCCCGCCGGCCGAGGCGATGTGCATGCCGTCGACGGTGTTGCCGTGCAGGTCCCCCAGGTCGGTGAACAGCGCCTGGCGGAAGTAGTCCAGCGCCGCGTCTTGGTAGCCCACCTCGGCCGCCATGATCGACTGCACCACCGCCGACAGGGTGGAGTCGCCGGTGGTGATCGGGTCGTAGTACTCGAAGTTCGCCTTCTTCTCCTCCGCGGTGAACCGGTCGCCGTGCAGGAACATCGCGAGCACCACGTCGGCCTGCTTGAGCACCTGGAACCGGTAGATCACCAGCGGGTGGTAGTGCAGCATCAGCGGCCGGAGCTCGTCGGGCGTGCGGGAGAGGTCCCACACCTCCCGGTCGAGGAAGAAGTCGTCCTGGGGGTGGATGCCGAGCGACTCGTCGTACGGGATCGTCATCCCCTCGGCGCACCGCTGCCACTCCTCGATCTCGGAGTCGCGCAGGCGCAGTCGCGAGCGCAGCCGCTGGAAGGCCGCCGGGTCGTGCTTGCGGAGCCGCTCCACCGTCTGGACGGCGCGCTCGAGGTTGAACCGGGCCCCCATGTTGGTGAACAGGTTGTTGTTCACCACGGTGGTGTACTCGTCGGGTCCGGTGACCCCGTGGATGTGGAACGTCGGGCGCCCCCCGTTGCTGCGCCAGAACCCGAGCTCGGCCCACATCCGGGCGGTCTCGACGAGCAGGTCGACCCCTTCGCGCACCAGGAACCCCGCGTCGTCGGTGGCCCGCGCGTACTGCATGAGGGCCTGCACGATGTCGGCGTTGATGTGCATCTGGGCGCTGCCCGCCGCGTAGTACGCCGAGGCCTCCTCGCCGTTGATGGTGCGCCAAGGGTAGAGGGCCCCGCTCTGCGCCATCTCCCGGGCCCGGCGCCGGGCGGCCGGCAGCATCCGGCGGCGGAAGTGGAGCAGGTTGCGGGCCAGCTGGGGCTGGGTGAAGGTCAGGAACGGGGTCACGTAGATCTCGGTGTCCCAGAAGTAGTGCCCCTCGTACCCGGAGCCGGTCACCCCCTTGGCGCCGACGCCCTGCTGGTCCGCGCGGGCCGTCGCCTGGGCCAGGGTGAACAGGTTGAAGCGCACCGCCTGCTGGACGTCGTCGCCGGCACCGTGGACCTCCACGTCGCTGGTCTCCCAGAAGTGGTCGAACCAGCGGCGCTGCTCGGCGCGGTAGTGCGCCGGAGAGTGCCGGGCCGCCCGGTCCAGGGTCCGGTCGCAGCGGTCGGCCAGCTCGGGAACCGGCACGCCGCGCGAGGTGT
Organism: uncultured Nocardioides sp.; assembly: GCA_964600305.1. Classification (GTDB taxonomy): domain Bacteria; phylum Actinomycetota; class Actinomycetes; order Propionibacteriales; family Nocardioidaceae; genus Nocardioides. The sequence continues at coordinate 22,948 of CAZRKV010000002.1, forward strand.
GGTAGGCGACGAACTTGTCCAGCCGGACCGAGCTGCCCTCGGTCGCCTCGATGCGGAAGACGGTCTTGGTCTGGTCGTCGCCGTGGGCGTGGATCACCTCGGCCTCGTTCCCGGTCGACAGCCGGTGGTCGGCGGCGACCGCCAGGGTCATGCCCGACTCCACGGCCCGGTAGCCCAGCATCATCCGCTCGTCGGTGGCGTAGGACTCCCGCGGGTCGAGCACCCGGCGCCCGAAGTCCCCCGCCTTGCGGGGGTCGGTCCCGCGGCCGATGGCCTCCTTCGTCACGTAGTACTCGTCCTGGCCGTCCTGGCGGTTGAGCAGCTGGGAGGAGATCACGATCGGGGCGTCGCCCTCGAGCATGGTGACCTCGAAGGTCATCAGCGCGAGGTGCCGCTGGGTCATCGACACCATCCGCGTCGACTCGACCTGCACCCGCTTCCCGGCCGGGGTGCGCCAGACCAGGCTGCGCCGGAGCAGGCCGTCCCGGAAGTCCAGGCACCGCTCGTAGTGCTCCAGCTCCGCGGTCCCGAGGATCAGGGGCTCGTCGTCGACGTAGAGCTTGATCAGCTTGGCGTCGGGGGCGTTGACGATGGTCTGGCCGGTCCGCGCGAAGCCGAAGGCCGACTCCGCGTGCCGGATCTCCCAGGTCTCGTGGAAGCCGTTGATGAAGGTGCCGTGGATGTGGGCGTCGCGCCCCTCCTCGGGGTTGGCCCGCATCCCCAGGTAGCCGTTGGCGACGCTGAAGATGGTCTCGGTGGTGCCCAGGTCCTCGGCGTCGTACGCCGTCTCCACCAGGCGCCACGGGTCGACCGGGAACCGGCCGCGCTCGAGCGGGTGGCGGGCACGCTTGCTGCGGTTCACGGGGCCTCCTCGGGTACCAGCTCGTCGAGGTCCTGGACCACCAGGTGGGCGCCGGCCTCGCGCAGCGGCTGCGCCCCCGCGCCGCGGTCCACTCCGATCACCAGGCCGAAGCCGCCGGCCGCGCCGGCGCGCACGCCGGAGACCGCGTCCTCGATCACCACCGAGCCGGGGACGTCGGCCCCCACGGCCCGGGCGGCGTGGACGAAGGTGTCGGGCTCGGGCTTGCCGGCGAGCCCCTCGGCGGTCGCCACGGCTCCGGACACCACGGTCCCGAACCGGTCGAGCAGGCCGGCCGCCTCGAGCACGGCCGGCGCGTTGGCCGAGGAGGAGACGACCGCGAGCGGCAGGCCGAGGTCGCGCAGGTGGTCCAGCAGCCGCACCGATCCCGGGAAGGCAGTCACCCCGTCCCGGGCCAGCACGGCGTTGAAGGCGTCGTTCTTGCGGTTGCCCAGCCCGCACACCGTGAAGGCGTCGGGCCCGTCGGCGGGATCCCCCTCGGGCAGGTCGATGCCGCGGGAGGCCAGGAAGTCGCGGACCCCGTCGTACCGCGGCTTGCCGTCGACGTGGGCGTAGTAGTCCCCGTCGGTGTACGGCGACCGGTCACCGCCGCCGGGGGCCCCGGGAGCGGCGAGGAAGTCGTTGAACATCTCCGACCACGCGCGCATGTGCACCTCGGCGGTCGGGGTGATCACGCCGTCGAGGTCGAGCAGCACGGAGGCGTACTCGGTCCAGCTCACCGGGGGAGTCGCCGGGCGAGGCACCGGGGGGTTCGCGGATGGGGTCACCAGACGAGCGTAATGACGCGGCCATGCGGCACGACGCAGGCGGGTCGCGAGCGGCTGGTGCGCGTGTCCCGCGTCACTCCGGCGCCCCCCGGCACGACGGGCTCACCAGCCCATCCGGTCGGCGACGTGCCCGGCGATCGCCAGGCTGGAGGTGGCGGCCGGGGAGGGTGCGTTGCGGACCGTGGTGACCCCGTCGGCGTGCCCGATGCGGAAGTCGTCGACGAGGGTCCCGTCCCGGTCCACCGCCTGGGCCCGGAGCCCGCTGCCGGCGCGCACCACGTCGGCCGGCCCGATCCCGGGCACGTAGCGACTGGCGGCGCGCAGGTAGGAGCGGACCGAGAGCGACCCCCGGAGCTCGGTGAGCCCGGTCCGCCAGTGCTTCCCGGCCATCCGCCAGAAGCCCGGCCAGGTCGCCATCCCGCGCAGGTCCGCCGGCGACACCTCGCTGCGCCGGTAACCCTCCCGGGCGAGGGCGAGCACGGCGTTCGGCCCGACCTCCAGCTCCCCGGAGACACGGCGGGTGAAGTGGACGCCCAGGAACGGGTAGCGCGGGTCAGGGACCGGGTAGACCATGCCGCGCACCAGCTCCTGCTTGGCCGCACGCACCCGGAGGTACTCCCCGCGGAAGGGGACGATGCGCGGGCCGTCGACCCCGTCGGCCATCCGGGAGAGCCGGTCGGCCTGCAGCCCGGCGCACACCACCAGGTGGTCGAAGACGTGCGGCCCGGCGTCGGTGCTCACCTCCACGTCGGCTGCGCGGCGGCGTACGCCGGTGACGGTGGTCGAGAGCAGTACCCGGCCGCCGGCGGTCACGACGTCGTCGGCCAGGGCCCGGCCGACGGCGGAGAAGTCGGTGACGGCGGTCGCCGGGGAGTGCAGCGCGGCCAGGCCTGCGGCGTGCGGCTCGACCTCGCGGATCCGGGGCCCCTCGAGGCGCCGCAACCCGGGTACGCCGTTGCGCCGCGCCGTGGCCTCGAGGGCGTCGAAGCGCCCCATCTCCCCGGGCTCGACGGCGACGACGAGCTTGCCGCACTCGTCGTAGGGGAGCCGGTGCTCGGCGCAGTACTCGCGCAGCATCCCCCGCCCGCGCGTGCACAGCTCGGCCTTCAGGCTGCCGGGGCGGTAGTAGATGCCGGCGTGCACGACGCCGGAGTTGTGCCCAGTCTGGTGGGCGGCGACCCGGTCCTCCTTCTCCAGCACCGTGACCGCCGTGCCGGGACGGCGGGCGGCCAGCTCGCGGGCCACGGCCAGGCCCAGGATCCCGCCGCCGACCACGCCGACGCGCAGCTCGCGCACTCCCGTCACCCGAGCAGGCTAGGCGCCGTGCGGGGCGCTCGCGCGCCAGGCCTCCGCGATCTCCTGGTAGCTGCCGATCCGGCGGGCCCGGTCGAGGCTGGGCGTGACGACGACCAGCTCGTCGGCCTGCGCCTCGTCCTTCAGCTCGCGCAGCTGCTCGACGACGTCCTTCGCCGTGCCGGTGGCCATCCGCCCGTCGCGCGGCTGGCGCCGGCGCAGGAAGTCCTCGGAGGCGGCGTACTCGGTGACCTCCTCGGGGCGCAGCGGGGTGCGGCGGTTGCGCTGCAGGTTGATCATCGTGAGCGCCCAGGCGGCCTCGAACTCCAGCACCGCCTGCTCGTCGTCGCTGGCGAAGGCGAGGACCGAGATCGCGGAGTACGGCGTGTCCCCCTCGACGCGCGGCTGGAAGTCCCGCCGGTAGTTGCGCAGCAGGTCGACCGCCAGGTGCGGGCTCATGTGGTGGGCGAAGACGGCGCTCATCCCGTTGACGGCCGCGAAGCTGGGCCCGTAGGGACTGGACCCGAGCATGAAGACCTCGGGGCGCTCGTCGACCACGGGGGAGGCGACCAGCCGACGGTAGGGGTGGCCCTCGGGGAACTCCTGCCCGGCGTCGAGGAACGCGAGCAGCTCGGCCACCTGGCCGGGGAACTCCCGCGCCGGGTCGTGCTCGATCCCGCGGCGCAGCACCTGCGCGGTGAGCGGGTCGGTGCCGGGGGCACGGCCCAGGCCCAGGTCGATCCGGCCCGGGTACATCGCCAGCAGGGTGCGGAAGGACTCCGCCACCTTGAACGGGGCGTGGTTGGGCAGCATCATCCCGGCCGCGCCGATCCGGATCCGTTCGGTGCGGGCGCCGAGGTGGGCGGTGAGGATCTCGGGGGCGCTACAGGCCAGGTTCTCCATGTTGTGGTGCTCGGAGACCCAGTAGCGGCGGTACCCGGCCTCCTCGACCGCCCGGGCGATGTCCACCGCCCCGTTGATCGCGTCGTGGGCGGGCTCGCCGTACTCGATGCCGACGAAGTCCAGCACCGACAGCGGCAGCGACTCCGCCGGGTCCTCGTGGTCGTGCGACGTCTCCTGGCTGGCCATGCCAATCACCAGCGTCGGCAGCCGTCCACCTATTCCCGACCCGGCCCCTCGGCACCGCCGACCCGGCCCCGCGGGACAACCCTGCGGCCTAGCATCGAAGGCGTGAGTGACCGACGGATCGCCCTCGCGCTGGGCAGCGGTGGGGCGCGCGGCTACGCCCACATCGGGGCGATCGAGGTGCTGGAGGAGCGCGGCTACGAGATCGTGGCGATCTCCGGTACGTCGATGGGCGCCGTGATCGGTGCCGCTCGGGCCGCCGGCCAGCTCGCCGCGTACACCGAGTGGGCCAGGGGCCTCACCCAGCGCGACGTGATCCGGCTGCTGGACCCGTCGCTGCGCGCGCCGTACGGCATCCGCGGGGAGAAGCTCCTGGCACGCCTCAACGAGCTGGTCGGGGAGCTGCGGATCGAGGAGCTCGACATCCCCTTCACCGCGGTCGTGACCGACCTGCTGGCGCGCAAGGAGGTGTGGTTCCAGCAGGGCCCGGTGGACGTGGCGGTGCGCGCCTCGATCGCGCTGCCCAGCTTCATGACCCCGGTCATGCTCAACGGCCGGCTGCTGGCCGACGGTGGCCTGATGGACCCGATCCCCATCGCCCCGCTGGCGGGCGCCCAGGCGGCGGCCACCATCGCGATCGGGCTGGCCGGGGAGCGCCGGGGCGGGCCCGCGCTGCCGACCCAGGAGTCCTCGGACCCGCACACCGGGGAGGAGCGCCTGGCCCGCTTCCGGCGCGCGGCGGCCCAGGCCCTGGACCGGGACCTGCTCCGCGCCGTCGCCTCGAGGTTCGGTACGGCGCGCGCCCGGGACGGCGAGGACCCCGACCCGGAGGTCGCCCCCCACCCCCACGTCGACCCACACGCGGGCCCGGGGGTCGACGAGGTCGGGATCGACCTGGACCACGAGCCGCCCCTCGAGGCCACCGAACCGGTGGCGGCGCCCGCCGAGACGGTCTTCGAGGCGTTGCCCACGGGCCTGCGCACCTTCGACGTGATGGACCTGTCGATCGAGGCGATGCAGGGGGTGCTCACCCAGTACCGGATGGCCGGCTACCCGCCCGACCTGTTGATCGAGGTGCCCAAGGACGCCTGCCGCACGCTGGACTTCCACCGGGCCCCCGAGCTGATCGAGCTGGGGCGCCGGCTCACCGTGGAGGCCCTGGACCGGTGGGAGGAGGGGTCCGCCCCGGGGTGAGGCCGCCTCCGGTGACTCCGTCGGTCGGTCGTCGCTACATCCCGCGGGCGAGGCTGCGGCGCAGGGCCCAGGAGCCCAGCGCGAGCACCACCACCGCCATGGCGAGGAGCACCCCCAGCTCGGGGAGCACGTCGAGCAGCGTCCCGTCGTGGCGCTGGAGGTCGGCGAAGGCCTCGTAGGCCCAGGCGTGCGGGGTGAGGTGGGACACCGTGCGCAACGTCTCGGGGAAGAGCTCCAGCGGGAGCATCGAGCCCCCGATGGCGCCGAGCACGAGGCCGAGGCCCACCCCGACCCCCACCGCGGCGCCCTCGTTGTCCAGCAGCGAACCGAGCAGCATCGCCGCGCCCGCGGCGACGGCGGCGAACACCGCCAGGACCAGGGCCGCGAGCCAGAGCGTCCCCCAGTCGACGTCGAAGAGCAGCACCGTGGCGACCATGATGTACAGGCCCTGGAACATCGCGATCGCCCAGCGCCCCAGGGCCTGCCCCAGGAGCACCTGCCCCGAGGTCACCGGCGCGGCGAGCGTGCGACCCACGACGCCCAGGCGACGCCCCTGGATCAAGGTGGTGGAGCCGGCCAGCGAGATCAGGAAGACGAAGAGCAGGGTCGACGCGGCCGCGCTCAGGTCGAACTGGCCGAGCCCGGAGAACTCCTGGGCGACCTCGTCGACGTCCGTGATCGCCAACCGCGGCTCCGGCACCGAGCGCGCGGCCTCGTCGAGGGCCTCGTCGGCCACACCCGCGGGAACCCCGGCCGCCCGCAGCGCCAACACCTGCCCCCGCCGGAGGGCCGTCGCGGACGCGGCAGTGCGGACGCGTTCCATCGTGACCTGGCTCCCCTGCTGGCCGGCCCCGACGACGGCGAGCTCGAGATCCTCCCCCGCCTCGTAGCTGCGCTGGTCACCGGCGTCGAGGAAGACCCCGACGTCGACCCGGCCCCGGGCCACGCGCTCCCGGATGTCCTCGGCGTCGTCGTGGGAGACCTCCACGTCGTCGTCCTCGAGCTCGGTGGTCAGGGCGGCGCGCAGCTCGGTTCCCGGACCGCTGATCGCGACGCTCCCGCCACTGCCCCCGCCGCCGAACTGGGACCCGATGACCAGGACCAGCAGGAGGGGGAAGATGAAGACGAAGAAGATGTTCGACCGGTCCCGGAGGAACCGGCGCAGCTCCAGCACCGCGATCGCCAGCAGCCGCCTCACAGCGACGTCCCCCGGTCGGGCAGCAGCCGCGAGGCCGCCACGCAGAGGACGGCGAAGCCGAGCATCGTCAGCACCGGGCCCGCCAGGTCGGCCAGGCCGCCGCCGCCCGCGGTGACGCCCAGGCCGCGGATGAAGGCGGCCACCGGGTTCAGGTCGAGCACCCGCCCGAACCAGCCGTCCGCGGTGACGGTGAAGAACGCACCACCGGCCATGCCGAGGCCGATCGCCAGGATGGACTGGGCGATGTTGGCCTGCTCGGCCGTGCGGGCCACGCGGGCGACGAGGAACATCAGGGACGTGCCGGCCGCCACGGCGCTCAGCACCACCACGCCCGCGAGCCACGGTGACCCGAAGGACACGTCGAAGAGCAAGGATCCGGCCACCAGCAGGACGGTGGTCGCGAGCACGCCGAGGACGTAGCTGGCCAGGGCCTTCGCGGCCACGATCCACCAGGCCGGCATCGGCATCGACCGCAGGCGGGCGAGCGTGCCCTGCTCGCGCTCGACCACGAGTGCGAGCACCCCGAAGCCGACGGTGAAGAGCAGGAAGAGCCCGGCCTGTCCGGCCACCAGCGAGCCGCCGACGCCGAGCTGCTCGCTCGCCGCCTCCCCCTCGGCCAGGGTGACCTGCGGCGCCTCGGCCGCGGCCTGCCGGGCCACCTCGGCCAGTCGGTCGGGGTCCACGCCTGCCCGGGCGCCGGCGGTCGCGGCCTCCGTGCCGGCGGTGAACCGGTCGAGGACGGCCCGGAGCACCGAGATGAGGATGTCGGTCTCGAGGCCGGCGCCGTCGCCCTCGATGACGTCGACGGTGACCTGCTCGGCGTCGCGCACGCCGGCCCCGAAGCCCGGCGGTACGACGATGCCCAGCCCGGCGTCGCCGGACTCGGCCCGGCCCCGCACCTGCCCGGCGGGGACCCGGTCCACGGTCACGTCGAGGAAGCCGGTCTCCCCGAGGGCCCCGACCAGCGCCTGGCCCAGCTCGTCGTCCTCCGGGGCCGAGGCGGCCACGGTCACCGGGGCCAGGTCTCCCTCCTGGGCGTCGCCGAGGGTGAGCTGCATGACGAACATCAGCGCCAGGGGCACCGCGATCCCGAAGATCAGGACGGACCCGTCGCGCACCCGGAGCCGGAGGTCCGAGGCGGTCATCGTCCACAGCTGGCGCACGGCTAGTCCCGGAGTGCCTTGCCCGTGACGTGGAGGAACACCGACTCGAGGTCGGGGCGGGAGATCTCGACGTCGTTGAGCTGGAGCCCGCTCCCGGTCGCGGTGGTCACGATGTCGGCGACGGCGTGCGGGGCGTCGCGCACGGTGAGGGTCACCGTGGTGCGGTCGGCCGCGGCCTCCGAGACGGCCGGCAACCCCTCCAGGGCGGCCCGGGCCTCCTCGACGTCGCCGCTGCCGGTCAGGCGCACCGTGTCCAGGTCGCCGGTCAGGGCCACGAGCTCGTCGCGCGTGCCCTCGGCCCGGACCGAGCCCTGGTCCATGATCGCGATCCGGTCGCAGAGGCGCTCGGCCTCCTCCATGTAGTGCGTGGTGTAGAGCACCGCCATGCCCTCGACGGAGAGCGCCTCGACGGCCTCGAGGATGGAGTTGCGCGACTGCGGGTCCACCCCGACCGTGGGCTCGTCGAGGATGAGGAGGGTGGGTCGGTGCAGCAGCCCGATCCCGATGTTCAGGCGGCGCTTCATGCCACCGGAGAACTCCTTCGTGGCGTCCTTGGCCCGGTCGGTGAGCTCGAGCAGGTCCAGGACCTCGTCGACCCGGGTCCGTGCCCGCCGGCCGGTGAGACCCTGCAGCGACCCGAAGAAGGCGAGGTTCTCCCGGGCACTGAGCTCGGGGTAGATCGCCAGCTCCTGGGGCACCAGGCCGATGTGCCGCTTGGCCCGGATCGCGTTGGGCCCCATCGGCTCCCCGGCCACGACGACGTGGCCGGCGTCGGCCGGGATCAGGCCGGCGACGATCGAGATCGCCGTGGTCTTGCCGGCCCCGTTGGGTCCGAGCAACCCGTAGGTCTCGCCCTGGTCGATGTGGAAGGACACACCGTCGACGGCGACCAGGTCGCCGAAGCGGCGTACCAGGTCGGTGGCCCGGAGGACGGTGCCCGGTGACGCAGGACCCTGCGTCTCTCCCGCTGTGCTCATCCGCTCCCCCGTCGACTGTGGCCGATGCTGGCATGCCGCGCG
>CAZRKV010000003.1:0-24561 GCA_964600305.1 uncultured Nocardioides sp.
ACCTCCTGCGCCTGGCCGGCGACGTCGTAGCTGAAGGTGGCTCCGGAGATCTGGATGAACTGGCCGCCGGCGTCCGGCGCGGAGGCGACTCCCCGCTCCAGCAGCTGCTTGAACGTCTCGCGCGAGACCTCGGGGATCACCGACACGAAGTTGGAGAACGGAGCGATGTCGAAGGTGTCCAGCTCGGTCACCTCGCCGGCCGGGATGACCGAGTCGTTGCGGATGCCGCCACCGTTCTGGATGCCGACCTGGGGCGCCGGGACGTCGTACGCGTCGGCCTGCTGCTCCCCGGCCCAGCGCATGGCATCGGCGAGCAGGCTCCCGAGGTTGGTCTCCCGGGTGCGGACGTCGTTGCGGACGCCGTTGAGCGGCACCTCGGACTGGGCGACGACGGTGTCGTCCATCTCGGCGACGTGCTCGCTGACCGGCTTGGTCACCAGGCGCTCCACCTCCGGGTCGGGCTCGACCGCGTCGTCGCCGATCCCGGAGACCCGGACCGGGCGGCTGGCCTCGTCGTCGTAGCCGAGCACCTCGCCCTGCCGGTCGAAGTGCACCACCAGCTGGCCCAGGTAGGCCCAGTCGCCGCGAGTGGCGACCACCGGCACCTCGGCCCCGTCGGCGCCCTCGGCCACCAACGGGTAGTCGCGCTCGGCGGTCTCGCCGGGGATCAGCTCGACGTCGGGGTCGGCCATCAGCTCACCGCCACCGCCGCCGATCACGACGTCGACGCCGGACAGCGTGGGCACCAGGTCCAGCTCCTCGTCGATGTCCTGGAGGTGGCTGAGCAGGATGACCTTGTCGATGCCCTGCTCCTCGAGCGCGTCGACCTGCGCCTGCGCGAGCCCGGTCAGGTCACCGGAGACCTCGACGTCCCGGGGGCTGGAGACGGTCGGGAGCTCGGGCGTGGTCAGGCCGACGATCCCGATCCGCTCACCCTTCTCCTTCAGCACCGTGCGGGAGACGATGGTGCCGTCGTCGGCGAGCTCGGCGAGCCGCGGCTCCCCGCTCACGTCGAGGTTGGCGCTGACGAAGGGCATCTCGCCCCCGAACTCGCCGATGAAGTCGGCCAGCACGTCCGGGCCGAAGTCGAACTCGTGGTTCCCGATCGCCGAGGCGTCGAAGCCCGCCAGCTGCATCGCCAGCGCGTCGTGGAAGGCAGCGCCCTCCTCCTGGCCGGCGGCGAACTCGGGGCCGGCCAGGAAGTTGTCGCCCGAGGACAGCAGCAGGGACCCGCGCTTCCCGGCCGCTCCGGGCCCGGGACGGCCGGTGGTCGCCTGCCTCTCCAGCTGGTCGGCCAGCGTGGCGAACCGCGCGGCGCCGCCGAAGGAGCGCTCCTCCTCCGGCGAGATGGTGCCGTCACCGTCGACGTCGACGTCGATGCCCAGCAGCTGGGACTCCAGGTCGTTGGCGTGCAGCAGGGTCAGGGTGAAGGCGGCCCGGTCCCCGCCGGGCTTCCCCCGGTCCTCCGGCGGGTCCGCGGTCGCCGGCGTGGCGGCGAGGACGCTCCCCACCAGGGTGGTGAGCAGGGTGCCCAGCACGGGGGCGGCCAGCCGTCCCCGTCCGGTGCGGTGCAGTGGTGACGGCAATGGCATGGGGCGCTCCCGAGTGAGTGGTGTGACTGGCGTCACCGGGCAGCGTAGATCCCCGCACCGCCCGTGGCGAGGGTGCGGCGGTGAACGGTCGGTGACCGTCGCGGGTACGGCGCCCCGCGAGGATTATTGACAACCCCATTGTCATGACGCCACCATGATTGTCATGTCACGTGCGGATCGTCTCTACGAGGTGCTGCGGCACATCCGCCCGGTCCACCAGTACAGCGCCCGGGCCGTCGAGCAGTCCCTCGCCGACCGGGAGCTCACCATGGCGATGCGTGCCGTGGTCGAGCAGCTGCACGAGCGCGGCCCGCAACCGGTCCCCGGGATCGCCCGGTCCCTGTGGCTGTCCCGCCAGGCCGTCCAACGGTTGGTCGACCAGGCCCGCGCCGCGGGCTACGTCGAGCAACGCCCCAACCCGGCCCACCGCCGCTCCCCGTTGATCGCGCTCACCGACCACGGCCGCCAGACCTTCGACCAGCTGCACGCCGAGGAGCTGGAGCGGCTCGAGGGCCTCGCCGCCGAGGTCGATCCGGACGACATCGAGGCGTGCCTCCGCGTGCTGGCCCACCTCACCCGCTCGCTGCGATCGTCCGCGGACCCGGAGCAGCCGGACGCGGGCTGGACGGTCCCGGGCCCCCGTCCCGGGGAGGAGGTCCGATGATCAGCGCGATGGACACCCTCGCCGTACCGGGCGGCCGGATCGCCTTCACCGACGAGGGCCACCGGGGTGACCTCCCGCCCGTGGTCCTGCTGCACGGCGGGGTCCTGGACCACCGGATGTGGGACGCCCAGCGCGCGCACCTGGCCGGGCGGACCCGGGTGGTCGCCGCCGACGCCCGTGGGCACGGCTGGTCGAGCACCCCCCGGTCGCCGTTCCGCCAGTGCGACGACGTGGCCCGCCTCGTCGACCACATCGGCGAACCCGCCGTGCTCGTGGGCCTGTCCATGGGTGGGGGCGCCGCCGTCGACACCGCGCTCGAGCACCCCGAGGCCGTCGCCGGGCTCGTCGTGAGCGGGGCCGGCACGAACGAGGTCCACTTCGAGGACCCGTTCGTGCTGGCGGTGTTCGCCGAGTGGGCGCAGGCCGCCGCCGACCTCGACCCCGACCGGTTCGTGGAGGCCTCGCTCGCCTTCCTCGCGGGGCCGCACCGGGACCTGGCCGAGGTGGAGCCGCGCCTGGTCCAGCGCTGCCGGGAGATGGCACACCACACCGTGACCACCCACGCCGTCCCCGACGCGGTCACCCCGCACCACGTGACCGGCTCCTGGGAGCGCCTCGGGGAGGTCGACGTACCGACGCTCGCGATCGTGGGCCGCCTCGACTCCCCCGACCACCTGGCGATGGCCGCGCGCCTGGCCGACGACGTGCCGGACGCGTCGCTGGTGGAGGTGCCGGGGACCGCGCACTACCCCAACCTGGAGCGGCCCGCGGAGTGGGACGCGGCGGTGGACCGGCTGCTGGAGCGGGTCCGGGCCTGACCTCCGGGAATGCCCCCCGCCCCGGGGTGGTTGGCTCACCCCGTGCGCACCGATGACTCCCGCCGGGTGGCGGCCCTGCTCGGCCTGCTGTTCGGGCTCGGCGGGATGGGCTCCTCCTCGGCCTCCGTGGCGCTGCCGCGCGTCGCCGCGGACCTGGGGGTCTCGATCGGGGTCGCGGCCTGGGCGATCAGCCTGTACGTGCTGATGCTGGCCGTCGCCACCGCGCTCTACGGCCGCATCTCGGACCTGGTCGGGGTCCGGATCCCCCTCGCCGTGGGCCTCGGGCTGATGTCCGTGGGCGCGCTCGGGGCGGCCCTGGCGCCGTCGTACGAGGTGCTCCTGGTCTCCCGCGTGCTGCAGGGCACGGGAGCGGCGGCCGCCCCCACGCTCGGGGTCGCCGTCCTCACCCGACGGTACGCCGGCCCGACCCGGGCACACGCGTTCGGCATCCTCGCCGGCATCACCGCGGCCCTGAGCGCCCTGGGGCCGTTCCTCGGCGGGGTGGTCGAGGCCGGCCTGGGTTGGCGAGCGGTGCTGGCGCTGCCGGTGCTGGGCCTGCTGGTGCTGCCGGCGATCTGGTACGCGCTGCCCGGCTCCGGGACCGGGGCACGGCTGGACCTGCTGGGGGCCGCCCTGGTCACCGGGACGGCGGCCGGCCTGGTCCTGCTGGTCCAGTCCCCGAGCACCGGCCGGGTCGTGGCTGCGGTCGGCGCGGTCCTGCTGGCCCTGGGCGTGCCGAGTGCGGCCGCCTGGATCCGGCGCCGCCCCGACGGGTTCCTCCCCCTCGAGGTGGTGCGCAACCCGGTCGTCGTCCGCTCCGGCGCGGCGGCCGCGTCCATCCCGGCGAGCTGGTTCGCGCTGCTGGTGGCGGTGCCGGCGACGCTCGTCGAGGCCGGCTGGGAGCCGTGGCAGGTGGGCGTGCTGATGCTGCCGGCCGCCGTGGTGGGCCTGCTGGTCCCCCGGGTCACCGGACCGGTGATCACCCGGATCGGTCCGGCCCGGTCGCTCGCGCTGGCCACGGTGATCGCGTCGACGTCCCTCCTGCTGTCCGGGCTCGGCGCCCACCTGCTGTCCCCGGTGGTGCTGGGCACCGCGGTGGTGGTCACCACGATCGCCTTCGGGATCGGCCAGCCCTCCCTCAACGCGGCCGTCGGCGACGCGGTGGCCGAGGACGTCCGCGGCGTGGCGCTGGGTGTCGCAACCCTGATGTTCCTCATCGGTGGGTCCGTGGGATCGGCCGTCGTCGGGGGCCTGGCCGCGGTGGCCGGGATGCCGACCGGGCTGCTGGTCGTCGCCGCGCTGCCGATGCTCGGGCTGCTCGCCGTCGCGCCCCTCGTACGCCGCGCCCCGGCGCCGGGAGCCCGCTGAGCTCGGTCAGCCCTCGCCCCGGGTGTCTGCCGCGGTGCTGTGGTCGCGAACCGCCCCGAGAACGGCTTCCTACGGGTCAACAACACCGCGTTGCACGGGGAGGCGGGGGCCAGTCAGTCCCTGGTGCTCCGGTGCTCCCCGTGGGCCCGCTCGAAGAGCTCGCTGAGGCTCTCCTCGGGGGTGTCCTCGGCCAGGGGGCGGTACTTCTCGGGCAGGTCCCGGATCGCGGCCTCCTCCTCGAGGAGCTTGCGGTAGACCCGGTCGCGCTCGGCCGGGTCGGCGGTGTACTCGAGGTCGAGGTAGGCCTGTGCGTGCCGCCGCGCGTTGGAGATGGTCATCATCCATCGCCCCTTCTCGCTGACGAGGGAGGCGACGATGGTCACCACCAGCACCAGGAGGATCACCGTGAGCGAGAGCCAGGTCGGGATCTCGACCACGTTCACGTGCTCGCCGTCGTTGATGAACCACAGGTTGTTCTCGTGCAGCGCGTGCAGGATCAGCTTCACCCCGATCCAGCCCAGGATGACCGCCAGCCCGTAGGACAGGTAGATCAACCGGTCCAGCAGCCCGTCGATGAGGAAGTAGAGCTGGCGCAGCCCCATCAGGGAGAACGCGGTCGCGGTGAAGACGATGAAGACGTTCTGGGTGAGGCCGAAGATCGCCGGGATCGAGTCCAGCGCGAACAGGATGTCGGTGCCGCCGATGGCCACCATCACCAGCAGCATCGGCGTCATCAGCCGCTTGCCGCCGACGACGGTGAACAGCTTGTCCCCGTCGTAGTCGTCGGTGGTGCGGAGGAACCTGCGGGCCAACCGGATGACGACGTTGTCCGCGTCGTCCTCGTGGTCCTGCTTCTTCAGCAGGTTGCCGGCCGTGAGCAGCAGGATCAGGCCGAAGAGGTAGAACGTCCAGGCGAAGGTGTTGATCATGGCCGCGCCCACCGCGATGAAGGCCGAGCGGGCGATGAGCGCGAAGGTGATGCCGAACAGCAGCACCTTCTGCTGGTCCTCCCGGGGCACGCGGAAGCTGGCCATGATCACCAGGAAGACAAAGAGGTTGTCGACCGAGAGCGCCTTCTCGGTGATGTAGCCGGCGAAGTACTCGGTGCCCATCTGGCTCCCGCCGCCGATCCACACCACCACCCCGAAGACCAGGGCGACCCCGACGTAGATCGCCGACCAGACCGAGGCCTCGCGCAGGGTCGGGATGTGGGCCTTGCGGACGTGGAAGACGTAGTCGAAGGCGAGCAGGCCCACGATCGCGGCGATGGTGGCGCTCCACGCCCACACGGGTACGTCCATGGTGTCCTCCGGAGACGGTGCTCGTGGCGCAGGCCGCGGCCGCGGCGCCACGACGGGTGGTCATGACTCCGGAGGTCTCCTCCACCCCGCCCGGGGGCCGGCGGCACCGGGCCCGTCCGGACCGTGGTGACGACACCGCCGCTGGGGAGTACTCCCCTCCATCGCCGCCAGTATCCCACGCCCACCCGAACGGGAGGCAATCACCGCCGGCGAGCGGGGTGCGAGGATGGCGGGCATGAGCGACCTGAATGGCATCAACGGCACCGGCGGCACCCGCCCCGCCACCGTCCTCGAGGCCGCGATGCACGGGCTCGGTGAGGACGTCGTCGAGGCGGAGACCGTCCTGTGGGTGCTCGCGGCCTCCACCCTCCTGATCCCCGAGGTCGGGGACGGCGAGGAGTCGGTGGCCCTGGTCATCGAGGAGAGCGACGGGGAGTACGTCGCCTGCTTCACCCACCAGGACCAGGTCCCGGACATGGGCGAGTTCGACCCGGACTTCGTCGAGGTCCCGGGGCTGGACGCGCTGCTGAGCATCCCCGCCGAGACCGGGCTGGCGGTCAACCCCGGGGCGGAGACGTCCATCGCCGTGGACGCGGAGAACATCTCGGAGTTCCGCCAGCACCTGGCCGACATCGGGCTGATCGCGCCCGTCGACGACGACTGACCCGCCGGGCGCACGGGTCCGAACGCCACGCAGGATCTCGGGCACGCAGACCTGCGTGGTGTTCGGTCCGGCCGAGGCTCAGCCGTCGTGGCGCTTCGGCCGCGGCTTGCCCGGCCCACTCCTGCGCGGGCCGCGGTCGGGCTGGATCTCGATCAGCTTCCCGGAGATCCGGGTGTCGCGGAGCCGGTCGAGCACCTCCCGCGGGAGGTCGGCCGGCAGCTCGACCAGCGAGAACGCCGGCTTGATGTCGATCCGCCCGAAGTCTCCGCGGGAGAGCCCGCCCTCGTTCGCGAGGGCCCCCACGATCTGCCGCGGCTCCACCCGGTGGCGCTTGCCGACCTGGAGCTTGTACGTCGTCATCGGCCGCCCGCGCTTGCCGCCGCGGCCGCCCCGCTCGGGCCGGTCCTCGCGGTCGGGGGTGGGGAAGCGCTCGGGCTGCGCGGCCGGGTCCAGCAGCAGCGGCTCCTCGCCCTGCTGCACCAGGGCCAGGGCGGCGGCCACGTCCAGCTCGGGCACGTCGTGCTCCCGGACGTAGTGGGCGACGACGTCGCGGAAGAAGCCGACCCGCTCGGTGTCCTCGAGGGCCGCGGTGATCGCGTCGTCGAACCGGGCCAGCCGGGAGGTGTTGACGTCCTCGACGGTGGGCAGCGCCATCTCGGTGAGCGGCTGGCGGGTGGCCTTCTCGATCGCCCGCAGCAGGTAGCGCTCGCGGGGGGTGACGAACAGGATCGCCTCGCCGCTGCGGCCCGCCCGGCCGGTGCGTCCGATCCGGTGCACGTAGGAGCCGGTGTCGGTGGGGATGTCGAAGTTGACCACGTGGCTGATCCGCTCGACGTCGAGCCCGCGCGCGGCCACGTCGGTGGCGACCAGCACGTCGAGCTCGCCGGCCCTGAGCTGGCCGACCGTGCGCTCGCGCTGCTGCTGGGTCAGGTCGCCGTTGATCGCGGTCGCCGAGACGCCGCGGGCGCGGAGCCGCTCGGCGAGGACCTCGGTGGCCTGCTTGGTGCGGACGAAGACGAGCATCGCCTCGAAGTTCTCGACCTCGAGGATCCGGGTGAGGGCGTCGATCTTCTGCCGGTGCGCCACCATCAGGTAGCGCTGCTTGATGTTGGTCGCGGTGGTGGTGCGGCTCTTGATCCGCACCTCGACGGCGTCGGTGAGGTGCTGGTCGGCGATCCGCCGGATCTGTGCCGGCATCGTCGCGGAGAACAGCGCCACCTGCTTGCTGGCGGGTGTCTGCGCGAGGATCGTCTCGACGTCCTCGGCGAAGCCCATCTTCAGCATCTCGTCGGCCTCGTCGAGCACCAGGAACCGCAGCCGGGAGAGGTCCAGGGTCCCGCGGTCGAGGTGGTCCATCACCCGGCCCGGCGTCCCGACCACGACGTGCACGCCGCGGCGCAGCGCCGAGAGCTGGACGCCGTACCCCTGGCCGCCGTAGACCGGCAGGACGTGCACGCCGGGGGTCCGGGCGGCGTACCGCTCGAAGGCCTCGGCGACCTGCAGGGCCAGCTCCCGGGTGGGGGTGAGCACCAGCGCCTGGGGCGTCTGCTGGGCGAGGTCGAGGCGGGAGATGATCGGCAGGGCGAACGCGGCGGTCTTGCCGGTGCCGGTCTGCGCGAGGCCCATGACGTGGCGGTCCTCGAGCATCGGCGGGATGGTCGCGGCCTGGATCGGCGAGGGCGACTCGTAGCCCACCTCGGCGAGCACCTCGAGCACCGACGGGCTCAGCCCGAGGTCGGTGAAGGCGGGTTCGGTCGACCGTTCGTCCTCGGCGGCGCCTTCGGTGGCGTGCTCGGGGGCGGGAGGCTGTTGCTCGTTCACTGGCTCCACGCTACTCGCCGGCCGGGCCGGGGCGGGATTCGTCACCGCGGTGGGCCTCGTCACGGCCCCGTCACGGCCCCGTCACGGCCCTGGTCGGCCGCGTGCCTCAGCGGTAGGTCAGCAGCCGCCGCTCGTGCTCCAGGTGGTCGTGGGCGTTGTAGCTGACCAACGTGACCCCGCTCCCCCCGGAGACCACCTTGCTCACCCCGGTGTTGACGCAGACCCGGTTCATCCGCGGCCACAGCGAGGCGTCGCCCGCGAGCAGCCGGGAGCCGACCAGGCCGATCGGCCCCCCCGAGGTCACGACGAGCACGGGCCCGCCCTCCCCACGGGCCAGGGCCGCCTCGGTGGCCCGGGTGATGCGCTCGGAGAAGGCCGGCCAGCTCTCGTCGTACTCGCCGTCGTGCTCGCCGGAGGTCCAGCGGGCGGTGGCGGACTCGTAGAGCTCCTGGAAGGCCTTGCGCGGGCGGAGGGTGCGGGCGAGGTCGGCCTTCATCAGCGCGCGGTTGCGGTACGCCGGCCGGTGCACCTCGATCACGTGCTCGTGGTCGAACTCGTCCCAGCCGGGGTCGGTGGCCACCTCGACGTCCCAGCCCGACCCCGCGAGCAGGCCCTCGGTCGTCTCCCGGTGGCGCCGCAACCCGCCCTGGACGACCAGCCCGGGGCGCAGGCCGCGCTCGGCCAGCGCACGCCCCAGCACCTCCGACTGCTCGTGGCCGACGTCGGAGAGGGCGTCGTAGTCGCGCGCCCCGAACGAGGCCTGGCCGTGCCGGACCAGCAGCAGCACGCTCATCGCGTCCCCCTGATGACCGCGCGGCACCGCCGGTCGAGCACGTGCACCGCGAGCCAGAAGTGCCGGAACGCGGGGTTGGTCGTCTCCCGGTGGTGGTAGCGGTAGTAGATCTGCTGGCAGATCGCGGCGAGCCGGAAGAGTCCGAAGACCTCGTAGAAGGCCCACTGGCGCGCGTCGATCTCCAGCCCGGTGCGCTCGGCGTAGTACCGCACGACCTCGTCGCGGGTGAGCATGCCCGGCACGTGCGTCGGCTGGCGCCGGAAGAGTCGGAACAGCGGCCCGTCGTCGGCCTGCACCCAGTAGGCCAGCGCGCCCCCGAGGTCCATCAGCGGGTCCCCGAGGGTGGCCATCTCCCAGTCCAGCAACCCGATCGGCCGGGTGGGGTCGTCGGGGTCCAGGACCACGTTGTCGAGGCGGAAGTCGTTGTGGATCAGGCAGGTACGCCGGTCCGCGGGCTGGTGGGCGTCCAGCCAGGCCATCACCCGGTCG
Source organism: uncultured Nocardioides sp. (assembly GCA_964600305.1). Taxonomy (GTDB): domain Bacteria; phylum Actinomycetota; class Actinomycetes; order Propionibacteriales; family Nocardioidaceae; genus Nocardioides. The sequence goes on from CAZRKV010000003.1 coordinate 9,511, forward strand.
AAGGAGGGGACGTTCCACGTCCGGGCCGCGGTGTAGCGGCGCGACCAGCCGGCGACCTGCCGGGCGACGTACCCCTCCCCCTTGCCCAGGTCCGCCAGGCCGGCCGCTCCCGGGTCGAGGGAGTGCAGGTCGACCAGCAGGTCCAGCACCCGGGTGCAGAGGGTGCGCACCTGCTCCGGCGACAGGTCCAGGCCCAGCTCGGTGCGGGGGATGTGCCCGACCAGCCGCTCCATGGCGTAGAAGGGCGACCCGATCACCGACTCGTCCTCGCACAGCGCCACCATCCGCGGCACGTGCGGGAACACCGGCCGCAGCGCGGCCTGGATGCGGTGCTCCCGGGCCACGTCGTGGGCGCCGCGCGCCTTGGTGCCGCCCGGGGGCCGGCGCAGGATCAGCTCGGTGCCACCGCTGCCCGCGCCGGTCGGGCCCCACCGCAGCAGGTAGGTCAGGTTGCTGGCGCCCCCGGAGAACTGCCGCACCTCCGGGACGCCGTCCAGCGCCGCCGGGTCGACCACGGCCGGGTCGGCGTGCTCGCGCAGCCACGCCGCCGCCGCCGCGGTGTCGAAGGCGTCCTCCTCGCGGACCTCACGGACCGCACCGCCGCTCGCGCTCACGACAGCTTGCGCACCACGGACAGCGGCAGGTGCTTCATCGCCCACCCGAGCGGCACCCACGGCCACGGCGGCACGTAGGCCTTCTCCTTGCGCTTCTCGATCGCCTCGACCATGGCCCGGACGCCGGTCTCGGTGTCGACCATGAACTTCGTGCGCTGGGCGACCGCCTCGTTCATCTCCGAGCGGATGTAGCCGGGGTAGACGACCGACACGTCCACGCCCGGCACCCGCTCGTTCTGCAGGCCCTCGGCGAGGGCGGCGACGCCGGCCTTCGTGGCGGCGTACGTCGTCATCGTCTTGCGCATCCCGCGCAGCGCCGACATCGACGAGACCACGACCAGGTGGCCGTGCTCCTGGCGGCGGAAGATCGCCATCGCGGCCTCGGTCTGGGCCAGCGCGGCGACGAAGTTGGTCATCGCGGTCTGCCGGTTGGCGTCGTACCGGCCGGTCCCCAGCGGGGCGCCCTTGCCGAGGCCGGCGTTGACCACCACCCGGTCCAGGCGGCCACCGAGCTCGCGGGTCAGCTGCTCGAAGACCCGCGGGACGGCGTCCTCGTCGGTGACGTCCAGGGCGGCCAGCGACACCCGCCGGTCGGGGTGGGCCGCGGCGATCTCGGCCCGCAGCGACTCCAGCTTCTCGGTGCGCCGGGCGCACAGCCCGAGGTCGTAGCCCAGCGCGGCGAACTGGCGCGCCATCTCCGCGCCGAGGCCGGCGCTCGCGCCCGTGATCAGGATCGTGCCCGTGCTCATGCGTGCTCCTCTGCTGCCTTGATCTTCTCGGCGAACGAGAGCTGCTCGGCGTCGTAGAGCTCCCTCGCCCCGTGCTTGCCCTCCACGGCCAGCCGTGCGGCCGCGTCCGGCAGGATCACCGCGGAGCCGGCCTCGATGCCCGCGACCACCGCGGCCGCGATGTCCTCGGCGTCGGACTCGGACCGGTCGATCAGCCGGGTGGCGATCTGCTCCACCACCGGGTCGGCGCCCGGGAGCGAGTCGGCCAGGTTGGTGCGGAAGAAGGTGGGGCAGACGACGCTGGTGGTGATGCCGTACGGCGCCAGCTCGAACTGGAGCGTCTCGCTGAGCGCGACGACCCCGGCCTTGGCGGCGTTGTACGACGACATGCCCGGCGGGTGCACCAGCCCGGCGGCCGAGGCGATGTTGACCAGGTGCCCGCTGCCCTGCTCCTTGAGCACCGGCGTGAAGGTGCGGCAGCCGCGAACCACGCCGAACAGGTTGATCTCGGTGATCCAGTGCCAGTGGTCGAGGTCGAGCACGTCGATCCGGCCGCCCCCGGCGACGCCGGCGTTGTTGACCAACAGGTCCAGCCCGCCCCAGCGCTCGAGCACGTGGTCGCGGGCCGCGGCCCAGTCCTCGTCGGAGGTGACGTCGAGGGGGAGGGTCTCCACCCTCCCCCCGGTGACCGGGTGCTCGAGACCCTCGGCCGGGTGGTCGAGGCCCTCGAGGGCGCGCGGCAGGTCGGTCACCAGCACCCGGTCGCCGCGGGCGACGAAGCGGCGCACCAGCGCAGCCCCGAGACCGGACGCGGCCCCGGTCACCAGCACCCGGGCGCTCATCGGGCCGCCTCGCGGTACTTGCCGAGCTCGAGCCGGGCGACCATCCCGCGGTGGACCTCGTCGGGCCCGTCGGCCAGCCGCAGCGCGCGGGCGCTTGTCCAGGCCGCCGCCAGCGGGAAGTCGTCGGAGAGGCCGCCACCGCCGTGGATCTGCATCGCGAAGTCGATCACCTGCTGGGCCATCGCCGGGGCGGCGACCTTGATCTGGCTGACCTCGGAGAGCGCGTTGAGCGGGCCGCCCTGGTCGAGCTTCCAGGCGCAGTCGGTGACCAGCAGGCGGGTGGAGTCGATGGCGATCCGGGCCTCGGCGACGCGTTCCCGGTTGCCCCCCAGGTCGATCAGCCGCTTGCCGAACGCCGTGCGCTCCAGGCCGCGCCGGCAGGCCAGCTCCAGGGCCCTCTCGGCTAGGCCGATCAGCCGCATGCAGTGGTGCACCCGGCCCGGCCCGAGCCGCCCCTGGGCGATCTCGAAGGCCTTGCCCGGACCGTCGATCACGTTCGAGAGCGGGACCCGCACGTCGGTGAAGGACACCTCGCCGTGGCCGTGCGGCTCGTCGTACCAGCCCATCGTGGGCAGCATCCGCTCCACCTGCACGCCGGGGGTGTCGACGGGGACGATCACCATCGAGTGGCGGTGGTGGCGGTCGGCGTCGGGGTCGGTGAGGCCCATGACGATGAGGACCCGGCAGTCGGGGTGGCCCACCCCGCTGGACCACCACTTGCGGCCGTTGACGACGACCTCGTCGCCGTCGACGACGGCCGAGAGCTCCATGTTGGTGGCGTCGGAGGAGGCGACGTCCGGCTCGGTCATGCAGAACGCGCTGCGGATCCGGCCGTCGAGGAGCGGCTCGAGCCACTGCTCGCGCTGCTCGGCGGACCCGTACTTCAGCAGCACCTCCATGTTGCCGGTGTCGGGGGCGGCGCAGTTGAGCACCACCGGCGCCAGGAAGGAGCGGCCGGTCTGCTCGGCGATCGGCGCGTAGTCGGTGTTGGTCAGGCCCTCGCCGCCGTCGGTGCCGAACCGGGCGGCGTACTCGCCCTCGTGGCCGGCGGGGAGGAACAGGTTCCACAACCCCTGCTCGCGCGCCTTGGCCTTGAGCTCCTCGACGACCGGCTGCGGCTGCCAGGGGTCACCGCCGTGCTCGCGGCGGTGGCGGAGCTCGGCGTGGTACGCCGGCTCGACCGGCTCGATCTCGGTCTCGATGAAGGCGCGCACCCGTTCGGTGAGGTCGGCGGCACGCGGCGAGGGGGTGAGGTCCATGCCGGTTGACCCTAGACCAGATGTTGAGCAATGCTCAACAGTGTGAGCGAGGCCCAGCCGATCCGGCGCCGGATGACCCCGGAGGAGCGACGTCGCCAGCTGCTCGGGATCGGCCTGCGCCAGCTGGTCGACCGGCCGATCCAGGAGCTCTCCCTCGATGCCGTCGCCGCCGAGGCCGGCATCTCCCGCGGGCTGCTCTTCCACTACTTCCCCACCAAGCAGGCCTTCCACGACGCCGTGGTGGGGGCCGCGACCCGGCGTACCCTGCGCAACACCGCTCCGGACCCCGACGCCACCGGCCGGGAGGCGCTGGACCAGTTCGTCGAGCGCTTCCTCGCGCAGGTCGACCGGCGGCGCGACTTCTACCTCGCCCTGGTCTTCGGCAACGGCGCCCTCGCCCTGGGCGGGGACCGGGTGGAGGACCTGCGCAGCGCCTTCGCCGAGCGCGTCGTGGACCGGCTCGGACTCCCCGCGACGGCGACGACCACCGTGCACGCGTGGACGGCGTACGTCGAGGACCGGGCGCTGCAGTGGTCGGCATCGGCCCCGGCCGACCGGGCCACCACGCTCGCGGAGGAGACCGCCCACGCCCGCGCCGCGCTGGACGCGCTCCTCGCCTGCACCGGGGAGTCGGACCCCGGGGTTTGACCCGCGCCCGACGGGGGCAGGGGAGCGGTAGCGGCCCCGGCGGACGGGGCCCGGTCGGTGGACACGGACCCGCGGCCCCGGACTGCATCGGTCGGTCCGGGGCCGACGGCTGCCGGCCCGGCGCCGTCGCCGGTGGCAGACTGCCCTCCATGGAGATCACCGGAGCCGTGCTCGAGGAGATCGGGCGTCCCACCCCCTTCGCCCGGTCCCGGCCCCTGACCGTGGGCACCCTGGAACTGGACCCCCCGGGCCCCGGGGAGGTCCTGGTGCGGGTGGAGGCCGCGGGGCTGTGCCACTCCGACCTCTCCGTCGTGGACGGCAACCGACCCCGGCCGGTGCCGATGCTGCTGGGCCACGAGGCCGCCGGCATCGTGGAGGCCCTGGGCCCGGGGGCCGAGGGCGGTCCCGGTGGCGGTACCGACGGTGGGCCCCCCGACCTCGGGATCGGCGACCGGGTGGTGATGACGTTCCTGCCGCGGTGCGGTGCCTGCGAGGCCTGCGCCACCGACGGTGCCCGTCCCTGCCAGCCCGGCAGCGACGCCAACAATGCCGGCACCCTCCTGAGCGGTGCCCACCGGCTGGCGCGCGGAGGTGAGGCGGTGCACCACCACCTCGGGGTCTCCGGCTTCGCCACCCACGCCGTGGTCGACGCCCGCTCCCTGGTCCGGGTCGACGCCGACGTCCCCCCGGCCACCGCGGCCCTGCTGGGGTGCGCGGTGCTGACCGGCGGGGGCGCCGTCCTCAACGTCGCCCGCCCCGAGGTGGGGAACCGGGTCGCCGTCGTCGGGCTCGGCGGGGTCGGCATGGCGGCCGTGATGACCGCCCTCGCCCACGACGGGGTGGAGGTCGTGGCGATCGACCCGCAGCCGGGCAAGCGCGAGCAGGCCCTCGCCCTGGGTGCGACGGCGGCGTACGCCCCCGACGAGGCGATCGCCGCCGGCGTCCGCGCCGACGACGTGATCGAGGCGGCCGGCAACGTCCCGGCCTTCGAGTCCGCCGTCGCCCTCACCGGGCCCGGCGGTCGCACGATCACGGTCGGCCTCCCCCACCCCGACGCCACCGCCACCATCTCCCCCCTGGGCCTGGTTGCGCAGGCCCGCTCGATCATCGGCAGCTACCTCGGCTCCGCGGTCCCCTCCCGCGACATCCCGCGGTTCGTGGAGATGTGGCGAGCCGGCCGGCTGCCCCTGGAGCGGCTGGTCTCCGGCCACCTCGCCCTCGACGACATCAACGCCGGGATGGACGAGCTCGCCTCGGGGCGTGCGCTGCGCCAGGTCATCGACTTCACCTGACGGTGTGGATGACGGACCAGCCGACGCATGTACCATCTGGTACATAAACCGGTGACAGGAGGTGTTCGGGTGGGGACGGTCGAGCAGGCGGTGAGCGCCATGACCTGGCGTCTCGGGGCCCTTCGTCGTGCCGCGGCCCGTCCGGCACCGCGGCGGCGCCACGTGGTCGCCGGCCTGGCGGTCCTGGCACTCGGATCCACGACCGCCTGCTCGGCGGTCCCGGGGCTCTCCGACCCGCTCGCCGGGGCCGAGGAGGCCGCCGAGGAGCTCGCGTCGGCCCTCGCCGATCGCGACCTGTCCGACGTCCCGGTCACCGACGACTCCGAGCCCGAGGGTGGTGCCGCGGCCGCCCTCGAGGAGGTCGTGGCCGGTATGGGCGACCGGGAACCGGAGGTCACGGTGACCGACGTCTCCGAGGCCACCCCCGAGGGCCCCGACGAGGAGGAGCCCCGCGCCGCGGTGGAGCTCGCGTGGTCGTGGCCGTTGGGCGGGAGCGAGTGGTCCCACACCAGTGAGGCGGTGCTCGTGCCGGCCGGCGAGGAGCGGTGGGAGCTGGAGTGGGCTCCGTCGGTGGTCGAGGAGACGCTCACCGATCGCGAGCGCCTCCGGGCCCGCACCCTCGAGGCCCGCCGGGGCGACATCCTCGGGGCGGGTGACGAACCCCTGGTGACGCTGCGCGAGGTGGTGCGCCTCGGCGTGGACAAGACGCAGGTCGGCCCGCGGGACGCCGTACGCGCCGCTCGCCGGCTGGCGGGCGTGGTCGACGTCGACCGGGCCGGGTACGTCGACCGGGTGCGCGCGGCGGGCGACGAGGCCTTCGTCGAGGCGATCACGCTGCGGGCCGCGGAGGCCCGTCCGGTCACGGGCCCGGCCTCGGCGATCAACGGGGTCGCGGTGATCGCCGACCAGCTCCCCCTCGCGCCCGACCGGACCTTCGCCGCGCCGATCCTCGGCACCTACGGCGAGGCCACGGCCGAGCTGATCGAGGAGTCCGACGGCGAGCTGGAGGTGGGCGACTCGGTGGGGCTCTCCGGCCTGCAGGCCCGCTACGAGGACCGGCTCGCCGGCGAGCCCGGGGTCACGGTGGAGGCGGTCGGGCCCGACGGGCAGGGTCGGGAGCTGCACGAGGTCGAGCCCACCCACGGCGAGCCGCTGCGGACCACCCTGGACCACGACACCCAGGAGCTGGCCGAGCAGGTGCTCTCCGACCTCGGCCCGCCCAGCGCCCTGGTGGCGGTGCGCCCCTCCGACGGCGCCCTCGTCGCGGCTGCGAGCGGCCCCGGGTCGGACGGCGCGAACACCGCGACGTACGGCCGGTACCCGCCCGGATCGACGTTCAAGGCGGTCAGCGCACTGGCCCTGCTGCGCGCCGGGATGGACCCCGGGACGCCGGTGCGCTGCACTCCCACCGCGACCGTCGACGGGCGGGAGTTCGGCAACTACAGCGACTACCCGCCCTCGGAGCTGGGCCGGATCACGCTGGCCGACGCCGTCGCCCACTCGTGCAACACCGCCTTCATCAACGCCCGCGACCGCGTCGGCGAGGGCGACCTGGCCGACGCCGCCGCGGCGCTGGGGCTCGGCGTCGACCACGACGTCGGCTTCCCCGCCTACTTCGGGCAGGTGCCCCCAGCCGAGACCGCGACCGGGGCGGCCGCGGACCTGATCGGGCAGGGGACGGTGCTCGCCTCGCCGATGTCGATGGCCACGGTCGCCGCCTCCGTCGTGGCCGGTGAGGCGGTCCTGCCACGCCTGGTCCGGGGCCTGGAGGTGGATCGGGTCGAGCCGGGCACGCCCCTGCGGCGGGGCGAGGCGCAGGCCCTGCGGCGGATGCTGCGCGGGGTGGTCGAGCGCGGCAGCGGCGCCGGGCTGGCCGACGTACCCGGGCCGCCGGTGCTGGCCAAGACCGGGACCGCCGAGTACGGCGACGCGACCCGCACCCACGCGTGGATGATCGCCGCGCAGGGGGACCTCGCCGTCGCCGTCTTCGTGGGGACCGGCGACTCCGGCTCGGGCACCGCCGGTCCGGTCCTCGAGCAGTTCCTCCGCGGCGTGCGCTGACGAGCGCCCGGCGGGTCAGTCCTGCCTGACGCGCGCGAGGACGATCTCCGCCAGCCGCTCGGGGGCCTGCTCGGGGATCCAGTGGCTCACGCCGCGCAGGACCTCGAGGCGGTAGTCGGCGTCGACGTGCTCCGCGGTGAGGTCGGCGCCCCGACGGGCCAGCGCGGCGTCGCCGTCGCTCCAGACGTGGGTGGTCGGCACCCGCACCGGCGACCGGACGCCGGCCGGGCCGGTGAACGGCAGGGCGCGGTACCAGGCCAGACCGCCGGGGAGCGCTCCGGTCGCGACGACGTCGCGGCGGAAGTCGGCCACCATGCCCGCGTCCATGCCGATCCGCGCCAGCATCCGCTCACCGAGCCGTGAGGCCAGGAGCCGCTCGGGCAGCCAGGGCAGCTGGAAGAAGAGCATGTACCACGACCGCAGCAACTGGTCGCTGCTCGTCAGCGAGGCCACCATCGCCGCCGGGTGCGGCACCGACACGCTGGTCAGCGTGCGCACCTGCTCGGGGTGCTCGCCCGCCACCCACCAGGCGACCGCGGCGCCCCAGTCGTGGCCGACGAGGTGAGCCGGGCCGGTACGCCGCAGCAGGGCGAGCACGTCCCCGGCCAGCCGCGGCAGCCGGTAGTCACGCCGCCGGGTCGGTCGCGCACCGGGGGCGTAGCCGCGCTGCTCGGGCGCGAGGGTGCGCAGGCCCGCCGCGTGCAGGAGGGGCTCCACCGTCGACCACGAGGACGCCCGTTGCGGGAACCCGTGCAGCAGGACGACGACCTCGCCGTCCAGCGGGCCCCGGTCGCGGACCGGGAAGCGCAGGCCGTCGTTCTCGAGCTCCTCCACGCGACCGTGCTCGGGCACTCCGGCTCCCTTCCTGGCCTCCGACGCAGCATGCCACGATCCGCCGGGCCGACTCGGCGGGGCCGACGGGCCGACTCGGCGGGGCCGACGGGCCGACTCGGCGGGGCGGGGGTCAGGAGGTCCAGGCGTCCTCGACCTCGGGGGCGAGGTGGCCCTCGCGGACCCGCTGGGGGTGGTCACCGACGGGCACCCGGGACACGACCTCCTCGGTGTCGTAGTCGATGACGAAGACCTCGTCGGTGCCGCTCATCGACATCCAGCAGTGGTTGCTGAACGGGCTGGTGGTGGCCCAGTACGGCTTCTCCCCGCCGTGGTGGAACCGGCGGCGGTCGGTCTGGGTGTGCACGATGGCGGCGTAGTCCGACATCGTCCCGGCGACGCAGAGCTTCTCCCCCGCCTCGTCGATCGCCAGGCCGTGGTGGGCGGAGTCGAGGAGGTACTGCTCGCGGGGCATCCGCTGCACCTCCTCGCTCTGCGGCAGGGTGACGACCCGCCGGACCGCCCCGGTCCGCGGCTCGGGCCGGTCGCCGGAGGTGTAGTCGACCCGGTCGTTGAGGTCGGGCGCGTCGAGGTCGAACTCCACGAACCCGTGCAGGAACGAGACCTGCAGGTAGACGGTGCGCTGGTCCGGAGCGACGGCCATCGGCCGTACCGCGGAGCTCATCCGGGGATAGCCCGCCTCCTCCAGCTCCCGGCCCAGGTCCCAGCGCTGGAGCACCTCGAAGTCGGACTCGCGGACCCGCTGGAACCACCGGTCGCCCTTGATCACGTCACCGACCGCGTCCAGCTCGCCGGCGTCCAGGGGCGTGTACACCCGCCCGATGCTGGCGTGCAGGATCTCCGAGCCGTCCTTGAGGTACTCGCTCTCGTGCGGCGTCTCCCCGGAGGGGAAGGACCGCAGCCGCTCGCCGGTCTCCGGGTCCCCGGCGCCACCCATGACGTACTCGTGGACGGTGCCGGCTGTGGAGTCCGACACCAGCAACCGCTCCCCGTCGGGGGAGACCTGCATGTGGTCGGTGCGGTGCCCGTCCATCTGCTGTTCCGCGACGATCTCCCCGGAGGCCAGGTCGATCCACACCACGTCGGCGAAGCTGGGACGCGACACCGCCAGCAGCCGACCGTCGGGGGTGGTGAACATGTCGTCGACGTACTGGTCGTTGCCCTCGCCCACGGCCGTGCGCACCCCGAGGTAGAACCCGAGGCGCACCGGGTCGGTCCAGATCGCCCGCATCTCCTCGGCCCGGTCCGGGATGATGTCGAGCGTCCGCACCGGCTCGTGGGTGTGGGCGTCGACCACGGTGGCGGTGCCCTCCCAGTTGTTGCCGACGAACATCACCTCCCGCGGCGACGAGGGAGGGCCCTCGCGGGGCCCCGGTGCCTGGCTCGCTCCGTGGCCCGGTCCCTGGCCCGGCCCCGGCGTGGCCGAGGCCGGGTCGACGGGCGCGTGGGGGGCCAGGCCGGCGAGGCCGACCCCGAGCACGGTGGCGACAGCGGCAGCGACGGTCCTGCGACGCACGTAGCGGTTCTCCTCGTCCGGGGGCAACTCACGTGGAGCAACGACCGGCCGACGACCGGGCTACGGCGGGGACGGCTGGCCACACCCGTCCGACGGCGCCCGATAGGGTGGCGCGCCGTGTACCCCGCCCTGTCCCTGGCCGTGGCGCTGTTCCTCGGTGTCGTCGCCGTCCTCGCCGTCATCGGGATCCTCACCGCTCGCGTGGAGCCGCTCGCCCGGCTCGCGATGAAGGTCGGCCAGCTCGCCACCCTGGTCGTGGTGGCGCTCGACGTGGTCACGATGCTGCAGGGCCACGAGCCCCCGAACCGCACCACCCACATCGGGTACGCCGTCGCCGCGGTCGGCCTGCCGGTGCTGCTGCTGACCCGGCACGCGGAGGAGGGCGAGGAGGAACCGCCCAAGCCGCACCTGGGGGTGGTGGCCGTGACCGCTGCGGCGGTGGCGGTACTGGTGCTGCGCCTCCAGCAGACCTGGTGAGCCGGGGGTGACCACGCGGGAGCAGCGGACGGTGCCCGGCGGCCGGCGGCCGCTCGGCCAGGTCGTCATCGCCCTGTACGCCGTGTTCGCGGTCGCGGCGGGGGCGCGCGCCGGCACCCAGCTCCTGACCCGCTACGACGAGGCCCCCGCGGCGTACCTGCTCTCCCTCGGGGCGGCCCTGGTCTACCTGGTGGCGACCGTGGCCCTGCGGATCCCCGGGCGCCGGGCCTTCCTCGTGGCCCTGGCCGGGTGCCTGGTGGAGCTGGTCGGGGTGCTGGGGGTGGGCACGCTGACCCTCGTCCGTCCGGGTGTGTTCGCCGACGAGACGGTGTGGTCGGGCCTGGGGGCGGGCTACTTCTACGTGCCCCTGGTGCTGCCGGTGCTGGGTCTGGCGTGGTTGCGCCACGTCGCCCGGACCGACCCCGGGGTGCGGCGCGCCTGACCGGGGCGGCTCACCCGGGCTGGCCGGCGCCCGCCACCGCCCGGGCGACCTTGCGGCCGAACTGCCGGTGGCCGGCCGGGGTGAGGTGCAAGCCGTCCTCGAGGTAGGGCAGGTCCCACCCGATCGTGGACACGTAGGAGATTCCGCGGCGGTCGGCCAGCCGCGCCAGCAGGGCATCGACCCGGTGCGCGTCCCCGGCCCGGGCGGGCGCCGGGGACGGACCCACGACCACCACCGGGTGCCCGTCGAGGCGGGCCATGAGGCGGCCGAAACCGACCCGGGTGCGCGCTTCCGGCTGGTCGTGGTCGTTGAGCCCGCCCTGCACCACCACCAGGTCGGTGCCGGCCCGGACGGCGTCCGCGGCCCGCTGGTGGAAGGCCGACCGGGCGCACACCCGTGCCTCCGGGCTGAACCCGCTGCCGGAGAAGCCCGCGACCTGCACCCGTCCGGGCAGGTACGCCGGCCACGAGTCCTGGAGGTCGGGCAGGCCGAGGCCGACCGACCAGGAGTCACCGATCACCACGGTGCGGGGGCCGTTGCGGTGGCGCGCGCCGGGACCCCCGACGGCCTGGGCGCGGACCGCGGCGTCGTTGCGGTCCCGCTCGCAGCCGGCCGGGTCGGTCGCCCCGGGGTCGGCCAGCACCTGCAGCAGTGCCGCGGCCAGGACCACCACGAGCAGGGTGGCCAGGCCACGGTGGAGCCACCCGGTGCCGGTCATGCCCCCATGGTGGGTCCGGCGGGGCCCGTGGTGACCGGGAGTCGCCCGATCGTGACCTCATCGTTGCCGACCGACACCTCCCGCGCGGCGCCGGTCAGGGACGCCGGCTCAGGGACGGCAACTCAGGGGCGTGCGAGCCGGTCCACGCGGCGGTGGTACCGACGGCCGACCTTGCCCCCGAGCATCGCGGCGAGCAGGGTCAGGACGAGGACGGCCAGGGCGGTGACCAGCCCGCCGACGGTGAGGTTGTCGGTCGAGATCGGCAGACTGGGCATCTCCACCCGGGCCATGACGTCGTACTCGGAGCCGAACAGCCAGCCCACCAGGGCGGTGACCAGGCCGACGACGAGGCCGATCAACCAGACCACCAGGCCCTGCCTGGCCCCGTCGAACCGGGACATCCGACCCGCCACGTAGCCGCCGGCGTAGTAGGCGAGGAACAGCACCAGCGCGAGCACGACCGCGGCGCCCAGCCCGACCGCTCCGGCCTCCTGCTCGAGGTCGGACCGGGACAGGCCGAGGGAGCCCCCGGCCCCCGCGGCGATCGCGCCGACGAGACCGGACAGCAGCACGGCCGTCGCGATCGCGACGAGCCATCCGAAGAAGCAGGCGCCGAGGTTGACCCCACCGAACTTGTCCCGGGCGGCGGCGTCCGACGCCGGTGCCGTGCGAGCCTCGCGGCGGGTGTCGTGGTCCCCCTCGTGGGTGGTGCGGTCGCGACGACGGCTCTTCATGGTCTCCTCCTCGGTCGGGTCCCGGCACGGTGGCCGAGCGGTGTCAGACGGAGTCCTCCCGCAACCGGCGCAGCAGCGGCTCGGCGGCCTCGGTCAGGAAGCGGTCCTGGGTCTCCCCACCGATCTGCACGAGCGCGAGGTCGGTGAACCCGGCCTCCCGCCAGGGGCGTACGGCGTCCACGATCGCGTCGAGGTCCGGGCCGCAGGGGATGGAGGCGGCCACGTCCTCGGGGCGCACGTACTTCGTCGCGGCCTCGAAGGCGCCCGGCGTGGCGAGGTCGGCGTTGACCTGCCAACCGCCGGCGAACCACCGGAACTGGTCGTGGGCTCGCTCGATCGCGGCGTCGCGACTCGTGGGGTCCCACGAGATCGGGAGCTGCCCGAACGCCCGTGCCTCGTTGCCGACCGGCGAGGCCCCGGTCACGCCGTTCCAGCGCTCCACGAGGTCGGCGTCGGGCGCCACCGCGATCATGTGGTCGGCGGCGGGTGCGAACCGGTCGATGCTGGTCGGCCCGCTGACGGCGATCCCGATCTCGATCGGGTCGTCGGGGAGGTCCCAGATGCGGGCCTCCTCGACGGTGTAGTGCTCACCGTCGTAGGTCACCGTGCCGCCGTCGAGCAGCTCGGTGATGATGTCCACCGCCTCCTCGACGAGGTCGTGGCGGCGGTGCACACCGGGCCATCCACGGCCGACGACGTGCTCGTTGAGGCGCTCCCCGCTGCCCAGGCCGAGGGTGAACCGGCCCTCGGCGAGCTCCTGCACGGTGGCGGCCTTCTGCGCCACCACCGCCGGGTGGTAGCGGGTCGTGGGACAGGTGACGAAGCTGGCCAGACCGACCTGCCGGGTCGCGTGGGCGACCGCACCCAGCACGGACCAGGCGTACGGGGCGTGCCCCTGGCTGGCCAGCCACGGGGCGTGGTGATCGCTCATCACCTCGAAGTCGAAGCCCGAGTGCTCCGCCGCCACGGCGTCACGGACCAGCTGCCGGGCTCCGGCCTGCTCGGTCATCAGGGTGTAGCCGAAACGCATCACGGTGGGGTCGTACCCCGCCGCACCGGGACTCATTCCCCGTGCGGGACCTCCTCGACCGGGTCGGCGAAGGCGACGATGTTGCTCTGGTAGACCTCGCCGTCCCAGTCGGTGCAGGTGACCATCACCAGGCGGTTGTCGTCGCGGTCCTGGCCGAAGAGCTCGTCGGCGTTCTCGGCCAGCTCCTCGACGGTGTAGGTGGTCACCTCGGTGGTCTCGTACTCGACGGCGCCGGCCTCGGTGCGCACCCGCACCTCGGCGCCCTCCTCCAGCTCGCCCATCCGGTTCATGACGCCCTCACCGTTGTTGACGGTGTGGCCGGTCAGCAGGGTCTGGCCGTCGTCCCGGGCAGGCATCGCACTGGGCTTCCACCAGCCGACGAGGTCGGTGTCCTCCGGAGGGTGCAGGACCCCGTCGTCGGTCATCTCGATCGGGATGACCCTGGCCCGCAGGTCGATGTCCGGGACGACCAGGCGGAACGGCTTGGCGGGGTCGATGCTGGCGGCCTCGGCCTCGATCGGGGCCGAGGGAAGGACCACGCCGACGAGCGACATGCCCAGGCACAGCAGCAGCAGGATGACGCTGTGTCCCTTGAGTCGCTCGCCGACGTGCTCCACCATCGTGCTTCCTCTCGATCAGCCGATCAGGCGGTCAACCTGCGGTAGCCGACCAGGCCGGCGCTGCTCGCGAGCAGCAGCAGGGCACCCGGGGCGAGGAGGCCGTCGTACCAGGCCGAGGGCTCACCCTCGACGCCGGAGGCGACCACGGTCGGCACCTCGGGCTTCGGCTCCGGCTTCTGCGGCTTCGGGGCCACCGGGTCCTCCGGGTCCTCGCCGCCGCTCGGCGGGGGGACGGTGCCGCTCGGGCCGCAGCCGACCTGGGCGACCTGCACCTCGGCGAGCGGAGCGTCCACGAACTGCTGCGCCGCCGGGAGCACCTGTGCCTCGAGCGCGGTGACCTCGATGGCGCCCTCCTCAGGACGCTCCTGCTTGTTCAGGGTGATGCTGAGCAGGTTGTCGTCGATCGGCGTCAGCTGCGACGAGACCTGGTCGATGAGGTTGTTGACGACCTCGTCCTGGATCGGGCCCACGATGGCCTCCAGCGGCTCGAGGTTGCCGTCGAGCGCGTTGTTGAAGTTGACCCGCAGCGCATCGAGGATCGCGTTCAGGGCGGTGTCGAGGTCGACGATCACCTCGGTGTTCGGCTCCGGGTTGGCCGGCAGGTCGGCGAGGACCACCTCGGTGCCCGCCACGTTGAGCGTGAGCTCGGTGTCAACGATGTTGGCCGTTCCACTGGCTGAGCCCGGGTTCGCCACGCACTGCGCTTCGACGGCCCCCAGGGTGCCCGACAGGCCGGTGTTCTCCAGCGGGGCCAGCGCGTCGGTCAGCGGCTGCGTGATCGCGGCGAGGACCTGCTCGAGCGGCTCGTTGGCCTGCTCACCGAGTGCTCCGAGCGCGGACTCGGGGTCGATGGTGATGACGCCGGTGAGGTCCAGGTTCGGCAGGTTCAGGCCGACCGGCTCGCCCGGGTTGATGCAGTTGGACTCCCCCACCTGGGCGAGGGAGCCACCGTTGCCGGCGAGGCCGGCGCACGCGGCCGAGGTGCCCTTGCGGTCCTCGGTGACCCGGGCGGTGGCCTCCTGGGCCAGGACCCCCACGTTGAGCAACAGCTGGTTGTCCAGGACGTCGACCGGCGGGTTCTCCTGGCCCTCGATGGTCTCGGTGTCGCCGTCGTGGATGGCGGTGACCGTGCCGGTGGGGTGGTTCGCCTCCCCGGCGACGGAGATGGTCAGGGCCGTGGCGTCGGCCTGGGAGACGGTGGCGCCGAAGGCGGGCGCC
>CAZRKV010000003.1:24661-26922 GCA_964600305.1 uncultured Nocardioides sp.
CCAGCAGAACTTCCCCGACCACCCGGACCCGTGGAACGAGGAGGCCCGGGTCGCCGACGCCGTCGAGCGGCTCACCGCACTCAGGGCCCGCGGTGTCCACACGATCGTCGATCCGACCGTGATCGGGCTGGGTCGGTACCTGCCGCGCATCCAGCGGATCAACGAGCAGGTGGACATCAACATCGTCCCGGCCACGGGGCTCTACACCTACAACGAGGTCCCCTTCCAGTTCCACTACTCCGGTCCCGGGCTGCTCTTCGACGTACCCGAGCCGATGGTGGAGCTGTTCGTGCGCGACCTGCGCGAGGGCATCGCGGACACCGGTGTCCGGGCAGCCTTCCTCAAGTGCGCGATCGAGGAGCAGGGGCTCACCCCGGGTGTGGAGCGCGTGTTGCGCGCCGTCGGCCAGGCCCACGTCGAGACCGGAGCGCCGATCACGGTCCACACGAACCCGCACACCGAGTCCGGGCTGGTGGTGCAGCGGGTGCTGCGCGAGGAGGGGGTCGACCTGGCGGCCGTCGTACTCGGCCACTCCGGCGACTCGACCGACGTGGACCACCTGTGTCGGTTGGCCGATGCGGGGTCGCTGCTCGGGATGGACCGGTTCGGCCTCGACCTGCTGTGCCCGTTCGAGGAGCGGGTCGCGACCGTCGTCGAGCTCGCGCGCCGGGGGTACGCCGAGCGGATGGTCCTCTCCCACGACGCCTCGTGCTACATCGACTGGTTCCCCGAGCAGGGCAAGGCCGCGGCGGTACCGAACTGGAACTACACCCACATCAGCGACGACGTGATCCCGGCGCTGCGCGAGCGCGGTGTCACCGACGAACAGCTCACCACGATGCTGGTGGAGAACCCGCGGCGCTACTTCGAGTCGCCCGCACGCCGGTGACGCGGGACCAAGGTCCCACCCGGCGATGACCTCCGGCCGTGGCGCCCCCGTCGGGGTCCGGGGGAGCGTGGAGGCATGGACACCAAGATCCCCCAGGGAAGCATCGTGGTCGCCGTCGACGGGTCGGAGCACGCCGAGGCCGCCCTCGCGTGGGCGGCCGAGCAGGCGGCCCTCGAGCGTCGGCACCTCGTGGTGGCCAGCGCCGGGGACGTCGGCAACACCTACACGCTCGGGTGGGCCGGCACCGAGGAGTCGGTCGCGGAGGTCTCGCGGCGGCTCGTCGCCCACGCCCAGGAGATCGCCGACGAGGCGGCCGACCGAGCCCGGGGGCTCCACCCCGAGGTCACCGTCGAGGCGGTCGCGGTGCCCGGCGATCCCCGCCACGCCCTGAAGGAGCTGTCGGAGGGGGCCCACCTGCTGGTGGTCGGCTCCCGTGGCCGGGGACCGTTGCGCAGCGCACTGCTGGGGTCGGTGAGCGCCAACCTCGCCAAGTACGCCGCGTGCCCGCTCGTCGTCTGCCGCCCGGGCGGCCGGGGGACGCAGCACGAGCAGGGCGTCGTCGTCGGGGCCGACGGATCCCCGGAGTCGGTGCCGGTCATCGGCTTCGCCTTCCGGCAGGCCTCGCTCCGCGGCTCGTCGCTCACCGTCGTGCACAGCTACTGGGATGCCGTGGCCGCGGTGGCGGGCTACCGCGGGGCCGCCGAGCTCCCGGAGGGTCCCGACGTCGAGGAGCTGCGCCGGGTGATGGCCGAGTCCGTGGCCGGCTTCTCCGAGCAGTACCCCGACGTACCGGTGCAGGTGCGCATCTCGCACGGCCTGGTCGACGCAGCCCTCAGCCCGCGCGGCCGGGCGTGGGACCTCGTGGTCGTGGGACGCCACCCGATGAACTCGGTCGGCAGGTTCCTCACCGGCTCCATCGCCACCGCCGTGCTGGAGCGGTCGCACTCCCACGTGGCCGTCGTACCCCAGGAGGGCGACCACGAGTGAGCCGCCCGCCGCGGGCGACGACCACTCCCGGAGAGGGAGGACACGAGGCCGGTCCCGTCGGGGCCGGCCTCGTGGCGCTCAGGAGGCGAGATCGTGGCCCGGCTCCAGGACGAGCCTCGCCGCCGACCTGCTACGGAAGGACCTGGTCGACGCCATCCACCTCACGACCTTCCCGGTCGTGCTCGGAACCGGGCGCCGTCTGTTCGGCGAGCAGCCCGACAAATCGGTGTGGCGGCTCACCAGTTCGCGCAGCGTCGGCGAGGGCGTCCTCATCACGACCTCCGAGCGCGCGCGAATCTGAGCACGCCGATCGTCCGGGCCGCGGACGTGCTGCTGGCCAGCCTTCCCTCGACGGCGCTCCAGTGTGTTGCGGCATCCCGATCGT
>CAZRKV010000004.1:0-22067 GCA_964600305.1 uncultured Nocardioides sp.
CTCGGCGGTGCCGCAGGGCCGACTCGGCGGTGCCGCAGAGCCGACTCGGCGGTGCCGCAGGGCCGACTCGACGATGAGGAGATCTGGATGCGCTTCACCTATGCGGAGGCGATGACCCACGCGGAGTACTACGCCCCGCTCGCCCAGGCGGCGGAATCCGCCGGCTACACGACGATGACCATCGCCGACTCGCTGATCTACCCCAAGGAGTCGGACACCACCTACCCCTACACCGACACCGGGGACCGGGAGTTCCTCGAGGACAAGGAGTTCATCGAGGCTCTCGTCCTCGCCACCCACCTGGCCGCGGTGACCGAGACCCTGCGGTTCTCCCCCTTCGTGCTCAAGCTGCCCGTGCGTCCCCCGGTGCTCGTCGCCAAGCAGGCCGCCTCCGTCGCCTGGCTCTCGGGCAACCGGCTCACGCTCGGCGTCGGACTCTCCCCCTGGCCCGAGGACTTCACCGCCATGGGCGTGCCGTGGGCCCGGCGCGGCAAGCGGATGGACGAGTGCCTCGACATCGTCCGCGGCCTCACCACCGGTGAGTACTTCTCCTACGACGGCGAGTTCCACTCCCTGCCGGCGATGAAGCAGACCCCCGCCCCCACCGAGCCGGTCCCGCTGCTGGTCGGCGGGCACAGCGACGCCGCGCTGCGGCGCGCCGTACGCCGCGGGGACGGGTGGATGCACGCCGGCGGTGACGCCGACGAGCTCGACCGGCTGCTGGACCGGCTCGCCGAGATCCGGCGGGAGGAGGGCGACACCCGGGAGGACTTCCAGGTGCACGTGATCTCCATGGACGCCTACTCCCCCGACGGGATCAAGCGGCTGGCGGACAAGGGCGTGACCGACTGCATCGTCGGGTTCCGGGTCCCCTACATCACCGGCGAGGACACCGAGCCACTGAGCAAGAAGGTCGCGGACCTGGAGAAGTTCGCCGAGCACGTCATCGCGAAGGTCAACCCGTGACCACCAAGCGCTTCCGGGAGGCCATCGCCGAGGCCGAGGCCCTCGTCGCGGACCCCCCGTTCGAGGTGACCCGGCAGGAACAGGCCGAGGGGTACGACTACCTCGCCGGGTCGATCCGCTCGGCGATCCAGATGGCCTTCGACTACGACCTCGAGCACCCGGTGCTGATCAACCCGACCCACCAGTACGCCCGGCAGGGACTGGACAACCCCGACGCGATCTACTTCAACGCCTACCTCGACGCCGGGGCGTCGTACCTCGTCTCGGGGGTGCGGGGCACCACCACGGACCTGTCCTTCCAGGTCATGGACGGCACCTACTCCGAGTCCGGCTCCCCCAACACCGTGGTCGCCTTCGACGACCGCGAGCTCGACGTGGCGGCCGACGGCAGCTTCGCCTGGCGGTTCGGTCCGGAGCTGGGGCTGGGCAAGGGCGCGACGCTGATCGTGCGCGAGGTGTACGACGACTGGAACACCGAGGAGCGGGGCCGGATCCGGATCCAGCGCCTCGACACCGCCGGCGTCCCGCGCGGCCCGCTGACGGGCGAGCGCGTGGCCAAGCGGTACGACGTCGCCGCGAAGCTGCTGGTGAACCGGATCCGGACCTGGTTCGCCTTCCCCGAGTGGTTCACCTACCCCAACCCGGTCAACACGCTGACCGAGCCGCGGTCGACCCCGGGCGGGCTGGCCAGCCAGTTCTCCTCGCTCGGGCACTACGACCTGGCGCCGGTCGACGGTCGGGAGCAGGCGCTGGTGCTGACGGTGCCCGCGTGCGCGGACGCGCCGTACCAGGCGATCCAGGTCGGCTCGAAGTGGTACGTCTCCACCGACTACGAGCACCACCAGACGTCGCTGACGCGCGCGCAGTCGCAGGTCGACCCGGACGGGATGATCCGGTACGTCGTGAGCGAGCGCGACCCGGGGATCGCGAACTGGCTCGAGACCACGGGCCACGAGCGCGGGGTGATGATGCTGCGCTGGCAGCGGCTCGCGCGGGACCTGGGGCCGGCGGACGGACCAAAGGTCGAGGTCATGGCCTTCGACGAGCTGCCCGCCCGCCTGCCGCACCACGCCGAGAACCAGATTGGTACGTCGGCCCGCACGGCCCGGATCGAGGCACGCCAGGTCGGCATCGCCCGCCGCATGATCTCCTGACCCGGCCCCTGCCTACACCACCCGGTGGGACTCACCCCCTGGTTCCCCGACGAACCGGCACTCGTGGTGCGACGAACCGGCACCCGTGGCGCGTCGAGCCGGCACTGGTGGTGGGATCGCAGGCCGGCCACGCCTCATCAGCCCCTCCGGCACCACCACCGCCGTGCGCCCGGACGCGCCACTCGCGTCGAGGCCCGGGTCGGTTCACACCTGCTCGCGGATCCGGGTCAGAGTTCTCGGCGTCGCAGCACGGCCAGGCTGACCCCGTACAGCACCGCGACCGCGAAGAGGCAGGAGATGACCTGGACACCCGCGCTGGAGTGGAGGACGAGGAGGTCGGCCAGCCGAGCGCGGGCGCTGACCACCGGCTCGGCGACCAACGAGGCACCGAGCAGCGCGATGAGCAGCAGGTCGACCGACCACCCCACCCAGGACCGCTGCATCGACGCCAGGCAGTGCACGCCCACGGCGAGCAGCAGGAGGAACGCGAACTGCTGCACGAACGAGACCAGTGGTCCGTTGCTGGTCCAGCCGAAGGACTCGGCCAGGTTCACGACCTGGAACGTCTGCGACCAGGCCTGGTCCAGTGAGTAGTGGAACGCCTGGTTGGCGGCGGAGACCCCCGCGGCCAGGATGCCGTGGAGGAGCACGGCACCAGCGAGGAAGACCTCCTTCGCGGCGTTGAGGTGCATGACCTTCGTGACGTGACGGGTGGCGACCAGGGCGGGGACGACGAGGAGGAGCGGGTACAGGGCGTTGCCGCTGCTGAGCAGGTAGCTGTCCTCGAAGTACTCGTCCGGACCCGCCTGCAGGATCTGGATCACGCTCGGGATCGTGACCACCGCGAAGATGAGCAGGATGGTCGCCCAGGCGGCCCCCAGGTTCGCGAGGCAGAGCCTCGTCACGGTCCATGCCTTGCTACTCATCGATGCTGACCCCCAGCACGGAGAGGAAGAAGTCGTCGGCGGAGAGGAACCGCGCGGCGATGTCACTCATCGGAGCCCGGGCGAGGACGGTGCCGCCGTCCATGACCAGCAGGTGGTCGGCCACTCTGGCGAGGTCGTCCATCAGGTGGGTGGAGACGAGGATGATCCGTGGGTGCCGCTCCAGGCCCTCGCGCAGCAGTGCGTTGAAGCGCCGACGCATGATCGTGTCGAAGCCCAGCACGGGCTCGTCCAGCATGACGACGTCGGTGTTCGTCGCCAGGCCGATGATCGTCGACACCATCGTCTGCATGCCGAAGGAGAGTCGGGCATACCTCTTGCGGGGGTCGAGCTCGAACCTGCTGAGCATCGTCTGCGCGAACTCGTGGTCGAAGTCATCGTGGAGCTGGCGCGCCGCATCGATGAGGTGCCCGGCGCCCATGTTGAACTGGGCGGCTCGACTCTCGACGAAGGCGACCGAGCGCGACATCCGTCGCGGCGAGCACAGATGGCCATTGATGCGGACCTCACCGTGCGTCGGCCAGGTGTGACCGGCGATCAGCTTCATCAACGTCGTCTTGCCTGCCCCGTTCCTCCCCAGCAGTCCGTGGATGCCTGGTTCGCGGAGATCCAGGGTGAGGTGGTCGATCGCGTTCGTGTGTCCGTAGCGCTTGGTGACGCCCGAGATCTCGATCATGCCCGTCCAGCCCCGTGTCCTTGCTGCTTCATCCCGGATAGCCGATCGCGACGTCGCCGGTGGTGCTGGTCACGTCGATGACCCTCTCGGCCGACGGGTCCGTGGCCACCTGGATGTCGCGCGCGCCGGTCGCGGTCCCACCGACGATCCGGTACGCCGTGCCGTCGTCGGGCACGGTGATCGAGATGTCACCCGTGGTCACGGTCGCGGTGATCTCCTGCGGTGTGGTGGCGTAGGCGAGCTCGATCGACCCCGTCCTCGTCTCAGCCGTCAGGCTCGGGGCCGCCAGTCCCGTGCCCGTGATCGATCCGGTCGTGGCGGTCACGTGGCCCCCAGCCACGGCGCCGTCGAGGGTGATGTCCCCCGTGGTGGTGCTGACGTCCGCCGGTGTACGACCAGGCACCTGCGCGAGGTAGTCGATCCGGCAGACATCGTTGAACCAGTTGGTGATTCCTCCGGGGCAGTCCAGGTCCACCGCGAAGGCACCGCCCGACCAGGTCTCCTCGATCGTCGGTTCCGTCCTCGCCCACTCGACGGCCCGCTCGACGGCGACCTGCTCGTCACTCGTCGCCGCGATGGTCACGTTCGCCGTCGTGCCGTCTACGCTGACTGCCTCCGGAGCACGGTCGAACGTCTCGGCCGACTGCGTGGTGGTGGTGTCGAACTGTTGCATGAATCCCCACGCAAGCGCCGGTCCGAGAACGATGCCGCCGCCGATGACCCCCACCGTGGCGGTGATCCCGGCGATCCGCCAGCCCCGGCGGCGGGTCGGAGGACGGGTGCTCGTGATGGTCATCGATCGTCCCTTCGGGTGGAGAGGAACCGCACCACGGCCAGGACCCGACGGTTGTCGGCGGCATCGTTGGTGAGGTCGAGCTTGGAGAAGATGCTGTTGATGTACTTGGTGACGGCGCTCTCGCTGAGGAACAGTCCGTCGGCGATGCCGGCGTTGGAGCGGCCTTCGGCCATCAGCGCCAGCACGTCCCGCTCGCGCGGGGTCAGCTGGTCGATCGGGTCACCGCGGCGGGCGAGCAGTTGCGAGACCACGTCCGGGTCGAGCGCCGTGCCACCTGCGGCGACACGTCGCAACGTGTCCAGGAACTCCTCGACGTCCGCCACCCGGTCCTTCAGCAAGTAGGCCACGCCGCTCGTGTCCCCGGCGAGCAGGTCGACGGCGTACTGCTCCTCGACGTAGGCAGAGAGGACGACGACAGCGAGCTCGGGGTCACGCCGGCGCAGCTCCAGCGCGGCCCGGAGCCCCTCGTCGGTGTGGGTCGGCGGCATCCGGATATCGGCGATGACCAGCTCCGGCCGATGGGTGACGACGAGGTCGAGGAGGGCTTCGGCGTCACCCGCGGTGGCCACCACCTCGATGTCGGCCATGGCCAACAGCTGGGCCAGGCCCTCGCGCAGCAGGACGGAGTCCTCGGCGATCACGACGCGCACGGCAGTTCTCCCGTCACGACCGTCGGCCCGCCGGGCGGGCTGTCGAGCTGCATCGTCCCGTCGATGGAGGCGATGCGTTGCTGCAACCCCCGCAGGCCACTCCCCTGTGCCGGGTCGGCGCCGCCCCGGCCGTCGTCGCTGACGGTGACGCGCAGCCGACCGTCCCCGGTCGTGACCTCGATCGATGCGTGGCCGGCCTCGGCATGGGTGAGCACGTTGGTGAGCGCTTCGGAGACCAGGAAGTACGCCACGGCCTCGACCTCCCGTGGAGGCCGCTCGCTCAGCTCGACGTCGAGGCGGACCGGGATCGGACTGCGTGCCGCGATCCCGGAGAGGGCGGCGTCCAGGCCGCGGTCGTCGAGCACGGCCGGGTACAGGCCGCGCAGGAAGTCCCGGAGGTCGGTCAGGGCAGCCTTCACCTCGGTGTGGGCGTGGTCGAGTGTTTCCTTGGCCTGCCCATCGTCGGCCAGCTGCGCCTTGGCCATGCCGAGGTGGACCGCGAGCGAGGTCAGCCGCTGCTGGACGCCGTCGTGCAGATCGCGCTCGATCCGTCGCCGTTCCACGTCCGCAGCACTGACCACCCCGGCCCGGCTCTCGGTGACCTCGACGAGCCGTTCGGTCAGCACCTCGTCGGTGGGTGTCCCGAGCAACCGGCTGGTCAGCTCCATGTCGAGCCGCGCGACGAGGCGCACGGCCCACGGTGCGGCCAGCAGCAGCACCATGCCGACCGCACTCGCGCCCGCACCCACCCAGGTGCTCACGCCCACGAGCGGAGAGGCATACAGGACCGCCGGCAGCAACACGAGGCTCCACCCCCAGCCGACGACCACCACGAAGAGCTCCAGGACACCGAGCACGAACGCTCCCATGTGGTAGCCGAGCTGCCGCCACGTCCGACTCTGCGCAACCTCGGCCCGGAGCCGCCGCCACCACCCCCGCGCGGGTTCGGTCCCCGGCTGGCGCAGCTCCAGGCCGGCGAACGCTGCCACCCGACCTCGGTGCAGGTACGCCAGTCCCCGGCTGAGGAGCAGCAGCAGACCAAACGCGGCCACAGCACCGATCACGGTGGGAGTGAGCAGGATGCTCAGGCCGAGGAGCGGAATCAGCAGCAGTCCGCCGGCGACCGCCAGGACGGCCCCGGTGGTGACGAACTGGACGCGCCGCCAGGTGGGGGCCGACCACAGCTCACCCACGATCCTGGCGGGTCGGAACGGCTTCTCAGCAGCCGCGGCTTCGTAGAACACGCGTGCAGCCTAGGAACGCACACCGTGTACCCACCATGGCGCTGGCTCCCCGGTCGGAGTGCAGGGAACTGCACCCACCACCCGACGTGGGGGTTGCTTCGAAGAATCGTCCCCACGGTGTCGATTCTCGCTGTCGCCGTTCGACCTGGGGGTGAGAGGCTCCGACGGGGAGCCTTGGAACCACAGGAGAACACGATGAAGTACATGCTGATCATGCGCGCGACCGACGAGACCTTCGCGGCCTACCAGGACGTCGACTTCGACGAGATGCTGGCGACGATGGGCCGCTTCAACGAGGAGATGATCAACGCCGGTGTGCTGGTGGCCGGTGAGGGCCTCGACATCGAGCACCCGGGCGTGGTCGTGGACTACTCCGGCGAGCAGCCGGTCGTCACCGACGGCCCGTACGGCGAGACCAAGGAGCTGTTCAACGGGTTCTGGATGATCGACGTCGCCTCGCAGGAGGAGGCCGTGGAGTGGGCGAAGCGGGCCCCGATGCAGGGCCCCGGCTCGAAGATGGAGATCCGCCGGGTCCCGGGCATCGACGAGTTCCCCCAGGACAACGAGTGGGTGCAGAAGGAGCGCGGCTGGCGGGAGAAGGCGGGCCAGCTGTGAGACGGGTCTGCGAGACAGGAGCAGGTCGATGAAGTACATGCTGATCATGCGCGCCAGCGACGAGGCGTTCGAGAACTTCCAGGACGTCGACTTCACCGAGGTCGTCAACGCGATGGGCAAGTTCAACGCCGAGATGATCGACGCCGGCGTCCTCGTGGCCGCGGAGGGGCTCGACCCCGAGCAACCGGGTCTGGTCGTCGACTACTCGGGCGAGCAACCCGTGACCACCGACGGACCCTACGGCGAGACCAAGGAGCTCTTCGGTGGCTTCTGGATCCTCGACGTGGCCTCCCAGGAGGAGGCGGCCGAGTGGGCCCGACGGGCCCCACTGGGCGGTCCGGGGATGAAGGCCGAGATCCGCAGGGTCACGAGCATCGACGAGATGCCCCAGGACAACGTCTGGGTCCAGAAGGAACGGGCATGGCGGGAGAAGAACGGCCAGCTGTGAGTGGCGGTCGCCGGGCCGTCGAGGCCGTGTGGCGGATCGAGTCCGCCCGCATCGTCGGCGGCCTGGCCCGCTACACCGGCGACCTGGCCCTCGCCGAGGACCTGGCCCAGGAGGCGCTCGCGGAAGCGCTCGTGGCGTGGCCGCGGGACGGCGTACCCGACAACCCCACGGGCTGGCTGCTCACCGCGGGCCGGCGCCGGGCGATCGACACCTTCCGGCGGCGCTCCGGCCTCGACGAGAGGTACGCCGACCTCGCCCACGGACTGGAGGAGGGGGGCGTCGCCACCGGTGGGCCCCTGCGGGCTCCCGACGAGGACGTGCTGTGGGACCCCGACCGGATCGACGACGACGTGCTGGCGCTGGTGTTCACCGCCTGCCACCCGATGCTGTCCCGCGAGGCCCGGGTGGCGCTCACGCTGCGGGTGGTCAGTGGTCTGACCAGCGACGAGATCGCCCGCGCCTTCCTGGTGCCGACCGCGACCGTCCAGGCACGGATCACTCGGGCGAAGAAGACGCTGGCGGCCGCTCGGGTCCGCTTCCAGGTCCCGGACGCGCAGGAACGCCGGGACCGGCTCGGCTCGGTGCTCAGCGTGGTCTACCTGGTGTTCACCGAGGGGTCGAGTGCCACCGCCGGCGACGACCTGCTCCGGCCCGACCTCGCCCACGAGGCGCTGCGGCTGGCGCGGGTGCTGGCCCGGCTGGTCCCGGACGAGCCGGAGACCCACGGCCTGCTCGCGCTGCTGGAGCTCACTGCCGCCCGGTTCCCCGCACGGCTGGACGAGCGGGGCGACCCGGTGCTGCTCGAGGACCAGGACCGCGGCCGCTGGGACCACGCCGCGATCCGCCGCGGCCGGGCCGCGCTGGCCGAGGCCGGGCGGGTGGGCCGGGGCCTCGGGGCGTACGGCGTGCAGGCCGCCATCGCCGAGTGCCACGCCGTCGCCCGCTCGGTGCCGGGGACCGACTGGGAGCGGGTGGTGCTGCTCTACGACGCGCTCTCCCGGATCGCCCCGTCCCCGGTCGTCGACCTCAACCGGGCCGTCGCGGTCGCGATGGCGCGGGGTCCCGCGGCGGGGCTGGCCCTGGTGGACGAGCTGGCCGCCGACCGGCTGTCCCGGTCCCACCTGCTCCCCGGCGTACGCGGTGAGCTGTTGACCCGGCTCGGTCGCCACGAGGACGCGCGCGAGGAGCTGGCGGCCGCCGTACGCCTGTGCCGGAACGACTCCGAGCAGCGGGTGCTGGAGCGCAAGCTCGCGGGCCTCGCACCCGAGGGGGCGACCGACAAGGGTCGGGGACCTGACCATCGTCGGTAGCGCGGCGCGCCGACGACTGCGTAGCGTCGGGCGCGTGACTCTCGTGCGCCGGCTGGTGACGCGCGACCGCCTGCTCTGGTTCGGTCTCGCCGTCCCGGTGCTCCTCGAGCACTGGGCGGTGTCGGGCGGCGGCACAGCCGTCGCGCCCCCGTGGTGGCTGACGCTGCTCGTCCTGGTCGCCCTCGGAGGAGCGGTGGCGGTCCGCAAGCACCGGCCGTCGCTGTCCCTGCTGCTCGTCGTCGCGGTCGCGGCCGCCGGGTCGATCCGGATGCTGCGGACCGACGTCTTCCCGGTCTCCTACCTCCTGGCGCTGTGGGTGCTCAGCTGGCTCGCCGGCCGGCGGACCGACAGCGCGCGCCACCTCACCCTCATCGTGGTCGGCGCCAACCTCGTGCTGCTGTTGGTGGGCCTGGCCTGGCGCGGTGACGTCGCGGTCACCTCGGCAGTGTTCACCTGGCTGTTCACCGTCCTGCAGTCCTTCGTGTTCGTGGTGATGCCCTGGCTGCTCGGCCGCCACCGCCGCCAACGGGTCCTGCTGGTCGAGGCCGGCTGGGAGCGTGCCGAGCGGATGGAGGCCGAACAACGCATGCTGCTGGCCCAGGCCCGGCTCCGCGAGCGCACCCGGATCGCGCAGGACATGCACGACTCGCTCGGGCACGAGCTCAGCCTCATCGCGCTGCGCGCGGGGGCCCTGGAGGTGACGGCCGGGCTCGAGGAGCGACACCGGGCCGCCGCCGGCGAGCTGCGGGTCGCCGCGGCGACGGCGACCGAGCGGCTGGGCGAGATCATCGGCGTCCTGCGCGGAGGCGAAAGTGCAGCACCGCTGCAGCCTGCCGACGAGAGCATCGGAGACCTCGTCGACCGCGCCGCCGACTCCGGCCTGGCGATCCGGCTCGTGACGGAGGGGACGGGCGAACCGCCCGCGATGGTGCACCGTGCGGCGCACCGGGTCGTGCAGGAGGCGTTGACCAACGCCGCCAAGCACGCACCCGGCGCCCAGGTGGTCGTGCGAGTCCACCACGGATCGGAGGAGACGTCGGTGAGCGTGACCAACGGCCCACCCCAGGCCGAACCCCCGACGTCGACGTCCGGCGGTTTCGGTCTGGCCGGTCTCGGCGAGCGCGTGCGGAGCCTGGATGGTCGGCTGCACCACGGGGCCACGGCCGACGGCGGTCACGAGGTCACCGCGCGGCTGCCGCACGAGGCGGACGTGTCGCCGTCGTCGACGGTCGACGTCACCGACCCCGGCTCCGGCACCGAGGCCGACGCCTCGGCGGCAGCCCGTTCGACCGCCGCCTCGGAGCGCGCCCGTGCCCGGCAACGGGTCCGCCGGGGGCTCGTCACCGCCGTCGGTGCGCCGCTCGCCCTGGCCGCGGGGTTGGGCGTGCTGATCCTCGGCTTCTACCTCGTCGCGGGTTACGGCTCGGTGCTCGCGGACGAGGACTACGACCGGTTCCGGGTCGGGCAGGAGCGCTCCGCGATCGAGCCGGAGCTGCCGACCTTCCAGATGCTCGACCCACCGGTGGAGAAGGGACCGGCGACCAACGCCGGCGACGAGTGTGAGTTCTACCGGTCGTCGAACCCGCTGTCGGGGACCTACGTCTACCGACTGTGCTTCGCCGGCGGCTCCCTCACCTCGAAGGACATCATCCAGACCGGCAGCGTGCCGGTGGAGCGGGAGGAGACCCGATGATCACGGTCGTGGTGGCCGACGACGAGGCGACGGTACGAGCCGGCGTGCGCGCGATCCTCACGGCCGACGAGCACCTCGCGGTGGTGGCCGAGGCATCCGACGGCCGGGAAGCGGTCGAAGCCGTGCGCCGGCACCGGCCGGACGTGGCCCTGCTCGACATCAGGATGCCGCGGATGGACGGCCTGGCCGCGGTGCCGGAGATCAGGCGACTCGTCCCGAGCACGGCCGTGATGATCCTGACGACCTTCTCCGAGGACGAGTACATCGCCCGTGCCCTGGGGGACGGGGCGAGCGGGTTCCTGCTGAAGTCCGGCGACCCTCGCGAGCTGATCGCCGGCGTACGTGCGGCCGCCGACGGTGCGGCCTACCTCTCGCCCAAGGTCGCGCACCGCGTGATCGCCGAGCTCGGCGCCGGCGCGGGCGGCCGGATGTCGCGCAGCGCTGCCGCCCGTGAGCGGGTCGGAACCCTGACCCAGCGGGAGCGGGAGGTCCTGGCACTGCTCGGGGCCGGGATGTCGAACGCCGCGATCGGGCGCCGGCTCTACCTGGTGGAGGGCACGGTGAAGGCCTACGTCAGCGCCATCCTGTCGCGGCTCGAGGTGCAGAACCGCGTGCAGGCGGCCGTCATCGCCCACGAGGCCGGACTCGTGGACGAGGACCGCTGACCGACGGCGCGGCGACGGTTCACGCGTCGCGACGGCGGAGTACGGCGTACCCCGCCGCCAGTGCCGCCACCGCCCAGACGGACAGGATCGCCAGCCCCGCCGAGCGCCCGTAGGGCAGGTCGCTCATTCCGATCGATCCGGCGGCGCCCAGGAACTGCATGCCGGCCGAACCGGGGAGGTACTCGGCGACGGTGCCCATCGCGTCGAGGCCGGTCGCCTGCAGCAGCATCGGCGCGAGCAGGAGCAGCATGAACAGGGTCGTCAGCACACCCGCCGTGCTCCGCAACAGCAGGCTGAGCCCCACGGCCAGGGTGGTGACCGCCGCACAGTAGACGCCGATCCGGGCGACGTCCGCGAGGTCGTTCGCGGCGTCGAACGCGCCGTACTCGCCCGCCGTCAGGTAGCCGAGCACGCCGCCGACCAGCCCGATCACCGACCCGGCGACGAGGGTGACCGGCGCCAGCACCAGGGTCTTGGCGAGGACCAGGTGGCTGCGCCGAGGGTCCCACTGCAGGGTCGAGCGGATGCTGCCGGTGGAGTACTCGGTCGTCACCGCCAGCACCCCGAGCGCGAGTACGACGAACTGCACTCCCGTCAGTCCCCCGAGGGCGGCCTCGCCCGCGGTCAGGATGAGGTCCGCCCGCGCCATCTCATCGGCGCGCTCCGGCGGTTGGGACATGTCGAAGCCGATGCTGACGGTGTAGAGGATCATCAGGCCCAGCGCCCCGGCGAGGGACCACCAGGTGGCGCGTACGGACCACAGCTTGGTCCACTCGGCGGCGACCAGGCCTCGCAGCCCGCCGCCGGTGGGTGCGGGGCGCGCGTTCTCGGTCACGGTCGTGCTCACGGTCGGACAGCTCCTTCACAGGTCTCGGTCGTGTCGTGGGTGGGGAGGGACGACGGCGTCGCCGGGTCGGTCGATCGCGCAGGGGAGAGTCGCCGGTGGCGGTAGCGGATGTACTCCACGACGGCGGTGACGGTGACCGCGAGGCCGATGCCGAGGAGCACGCCCTTCAGCGGGTCCTCCTCGAAGGTGTGACCTCCGATCAGGCCCACGAGCGCGCTGTAGGTGGCCCACGTCACCGCTGCGAGAGCGGCGAGGGGGGTGAACCGGGTCATCGGGTACCGCGTCGCGCCCATCGTGAGCGTGATCGCCGTACGGCCACCCGGAACGTAACGCGCGACCACCAGCACCAGACCTCCGCGCCGTCGGAGCACTCGGCGCGCCCAGACGAGTCCGCGTTGCCGCCTGCTGCCGGCGTGCAGGCCGTCCAGGCGCGACCGTGCGGCATGCCCGAGCAGGTAGGACGTGTGGTCGCCGACGAAGGCGCCGGCCGCCGCGACCGCGATGAGTGCGGCGAGGTCCGGGTCGCCCTGGGCGGCGAAGACACCCGCGGTGATGACCAGGCTCTCGCTGGGCACCACCGGGAAGAACCCGTCGAGGGCAGCGACGGCCCACACCACGACGTAGATCCAGGGGGAGGTCATCAGCTCCTGCGCCCAGCCGAGCACGAGGTCGGTCATCGCGGCACACCGGCGGGCTCGGTGCGTGGCCGGGAGCCGTCGTCGTCGGTCCGGCTGGCGTACTCGACACTGCGCTCGGTGAGCTGCATGTAGGCCTGCTCCAGGGAGGCCTCGCGCGTGCGCAGCTCGTGGAGGCGTGCACCGGCCGCGTGTGCGAGGTCGCCGGTCCGTGCCGTGCTGAGGCCGGACACGACCAGCTCCTCGCCGGCCGACTCCACGGACGCGCCCTCCTCCACCAGACGGTCCCGGAGTCCGTTGCGCTCCGACCGGTCGGGCACCCGCACGACCGTGGCGGTGAGGGAGCTGCCGGCGATCACCTCGTCGACCGGCGCGTCCGCGATCAGGCGACCGCGACCGATGACGACGAGCTGGTCGGCGGTCTGCTGCATCTCGCTCATCAGGTGGCTGGAGACGAAGACCGTGCGCCCCTCGGCGGCCAGTGACCGCATCAGGTGGCGCACCCACCGGACACCGTCCGGGTCGAGGCCGTTGACCGGCTCGTCGAACATCAGCACCTGCGGGTCACCGAGGAGGGCGCCGGCGATCCCGAGACGCTGGCCCATCCCCAGCGAGAAGTGGCCTGCCCGCTTCTTCGCGACGGAGGTGAGGCC
Organism: uncultured Nocardioides sp.; assembly: GCA_964600305.1. GTDB lineage: Bacteria > Actinomycetota > Actinomycetes > Propionibacteriales > Nocardioidaceae > Nocardioides. The sequence goes on from CAZRKV010000004.1 coordinate 13,297, forward strand.
CACCCGCTCGAGCACCGCGTCGACCCGGCTGACCGGGATGCCGTTGCTGCGGGCCATCGCGACCAGGTGGGCGCGCGCGGAGCGGCCGGGATGGGTGGCCTTGGCGTCGAGCAGGGCGCCGACCTCGCGCAGCGGGTGCCGCAGCTCGGCGTACGCGCGGCCGTCGATCAGCGCCCGTCCCGAGGTCGGTGCGTCCAGCCCCAGGATCATCCGCATGGTGGTGGACTTCCCCGCACCGTTCGGACCGAGGAAACCGGTCACCTTCCCCGGGGCGATCTCGAGCGTGAGGTCGTCGACTGCGGTGGTGTCGCCGTAGCGCTTGGTGAGCCCGGTCAGCGTGATCATGCGCCGAACGTACGGCCGGGCGAGCAGGCGCCACACTGCGCGAAGGCCAGCGCTCACCCCTGACTTTCGTCAGGTGGCAGCGGGGCCCGTCCTTCTCAGTATGGGGCCCACCCGCGTGACGACGGGGTCCCGACCTTGTCGAGGGCGCCCGGCTACACGGGCTCGAGCGGCTGGTGCGGCCCGGCCGGCACCTCCACCTCGATCCCCTGGCCCGGGCGGACCTCCCCGCCGACCTCGACGACCGCCATCACCCCGGCCCGGCGCACGGTCCGGCCACCCTCCCGGCCGACCACGTGCTGGAGCAGGCCGGGCCGGAAGTCCTCGATCTGGCGGCACGGGTTGCGGAGTCCGGTGAGGCGCACGACCACCTGGTCGAGTCGGAGTCGGGTGTCGACGGGCAGGTCGAGCAGGGGGACCCCGGTGGTGGTGATGTTCTCGCCCAGGTCGCCCGGGGCGACGTCGTACCCCCGACCGGCGAGCTCGGCGAGGAGCTCGGTGTGGATCAGGTGGACCTGGCGCAGGTTCTCCTGGTTCGGCTCCCGCTGCTGTCGGGAGCGGTGCTGCACCAGCGTGCCGGCGTGTGCGTCACCGAGCACGCCGATGCCGGCGACGAGCGTGAGCTCCTCGCACGATTCCTTGCTGAAGCGGTGGTACCGGTCCCGGGCCACCGCCGCGACGAGGGGTCGGTGCACCGGGCCATGGTGTCACCCGCGGCGCCGGCCCCGCCCGGGGGCGTAGGTCGCCACCTCCGTCGCGAGCAGCGGCCGGCCCCCGCCGTCGAACCCGAGCGCGGCCGGGCACCCGACGGGACTCACCTCGCCGGCGCCGAACCCCGGCGGCGAGGATCCCGGATCGTCCGGGTCACCGGTCACCAGGACCACCTGCCAGGCGAAGGACAGCCCGGCCGCGTCGCCGCGGCGCTCGTCCACGCGCAGCACGAGACCCCGGTCACCCGCCGGACCCCGGGACCAGGCCGTGGCCACGTGCACGTGCTGGGTGACCGGCGCGACGGCTACGGCCCGCGGCGCCCCCAGGCCGGTGGCCCCCGCCACCGCCGCTGCCGCGTCCGGCACGGCCAGCACCTCGCTCGTGGTCAGGCCGGGGACCCGGGACCGGCCCGCCACCACCAGGGGCACCCACTCGCCGAGCCCGTCGTGGTGGCCGTCCTCGGCGCGCCGTCCCGGGGGCAGGGCGGTGAGCCGGGCGGCGTACACGTCCACCGGGCTCGCACCGACCGGCTCGCCCCGCCGTCGGCGTCGGGGCAGCACCTTGACCAGGTGCCCGGGGGCGCCCGGCTCCACCCGGTAGGTCACCTCGCGGCGGTCGCGGGCCGGGGTGGTGGTCTCCCGCGAACGCGTGGCGCCCCCGTCGCCCACGCGGTCGCGGGCGGGGTCCACCACGCCCCAGCCGCCGAGGCCCAGGGCGACGGCGTGCCGGCGTACCGCCTGCCGACGCGGGGCGGCCGCGGCGAGCACGTCGACCAGGTGCTCGCCGCGGGCGAGGGGCAGGCCGGTCGTGGGGTGCGGCCGGCGGCCAGGGCGGGCCGGGTACGACGGGGGCCCGGTGTGGATGCTCACGACGCTCCTCGGGGTCGAACGGTGCCGTCGACCGCGACGCTAGGCAGCCGGGGCGGCGAACCGCCGACGCCCGGATGACCACCCGGTGACGAGACGCCGAACACCCGGTCCGGGACCGGGTGCTCGACGCCAACTGGAACACGTTCTAGTGTTGCCGCCCATGGAGCTGCTGCGTGACAAGGTCGTCGTCCTGTCCGGGGTCGGCCCGGGCCTCGGCCGCGCCCTGGGCGCCGAGGCGGCGCGGATGGGGGCGGACCTGGTCCTGGCCAGCCGCACCGAGCGCCGGCTGGAGAAGATGGCCGAGGTGGTCCGCTCGCACGGCCGGCGCGCGCTCGTCGTCCCCACCGACATCACCGACGAGGCCGCCCGCGTACGCCTGGTCGAGGCCGCCGTGGCGGAGTTCGGGCACGTCGACGCGCTGGTGCACAACGCGTTCGGGATCCCGCCGATGGAGCCGGTCACCACGCTCGACCTCGATGCGCTGCGGGCCGCCCAGGAGACCAACGTGCACGCCCCGCTGCGGCTCTCCGCGCTCTTCGCCGACGCGATGGCGGCCACGGACGGGCGCCCCGGAGGGTCGGTGCTGATGGTCAACTCCGCGGTCCTGCACGGTTCCGAGCCGGAGCACAACGGCTACAAGCTCTCCAAGGGCGCGCTCGCCCACCTCGCCTCCGCGCTGGCGACCGAGCTCGGCCCCCGCGGGATCCGGGTCAACAGCATTGCCCCGTCCTACATCTACGCCGGCGCCAACCGGGCCTACTTCGACTGGCTGGCCGAGCAGTCCGGGCGGACCCACGACGAGGTGTACGCCGAGAAGGCGGCACCGACCGACCTCCAGCGGCTCGCGACGGCCGAGGAGGTCGCGCGGGCCGCGCTGCTCCTGTGCTCCGACTTGGCCAGCGCCGTGACCGGACAGGTGCTCAACGTCGACTGCGGGGAGTTCCATGACCACTGACACCGCCCGGACGTCATACGTTGGGCGGGCCATGGCGCGCCATCCGCATGACGTCGCCGAAGGGCGTCATACGGTCCGCGCGCCATACGCCTCGAGTCGTATGACGTCCCGAGGGGGGCCTCGGTGATGCGGACCCGCGAGGACCTCGGCACCTACGACGACATCGCGGCCGCCGCGGTGCGCACCACCGGGCTGGACGACTTCGGCGGGAGCGAGCACGAGGAGGGCCTGCGGATCCTCGTCGACGACCTGGCCTCGCCGGCCGCCGGACTCACCCCGCGGGGCAACTACCTGCAGCGGGCCCAGGTCAAGAGCGCCCTGGTGGGGCGCCTGCTGAGCCAGCACGGGATGGCCGAGCACCCGTCGTACGCCGCCGTCGAGATCACCCGCCCGGTCTTCGTCGTCGGCCTGCCCCGCACCGGTACGACGGCCCTGCACCGGCTGCTGACCGCCGACGAGTGGCACCAGGGGCTGGAGCTGTGGCTGACGGAGTACCCGCAGCCCCGCCCGCCGCGCGAGAGCTGGCCCGAGGACCCGGTCTTCGCCGGGATCCAGGCCGCCTACGCCGACCACCACGTCACCCACCCGGAGTTCCTGGGGATCCACTACATCGACGCGGCCAGCGTCGAGGAGTGCTGGCGGCTGCTGCGCCAGTCCGGCAAGTCGATCGGCTTCGAGTCGCTGGCCCACGTGCCGACGTACGCCGCCTGGCTCGCCGAGCAGGACTGGACCGACGCCTACGAGCGGCACCGCGCCAACCTGCAGCTGATCGGGTTGAACGACACCGACAAGCGCTGGGTGCTGAAGAACCCCTCCCACCTCGCGGCCCTGGACTCGCTGATGCGGGTCTACCCCGACGCCCTGATCGTGGTCACCCACCGCGACCCCGTCACCTCCGTGGCGTCGGCCTGCTCGCTGTCGGCGGAGGCCACCGCCGGCTGGTCGACCACGTTCGTCGGCGAGACGATCGGCCGCACCCAGCTGGAGATGCTCTCCCGCTCCTGGCACCGGTTCGCCGAGTCGCGGCAGCGGTACGACGCCGCGCAGTTCCTCGACGTCGACTACACCGACTTCACGACCGACCCGGTGGGCACCACCCGGGCGATCTACGAGGCGTTCGACCTGGGGTGGACCCCCGAGGTCGAGGCGGCCGTCACGGCCCTGGACGCCGAGTCCCGCCGCGGCGGGAGGCGCCCGGCGCACCGCTACGACCTCGCCGACTACGGGCTGACCGAGGGGCAGGTCCGGGCCGCCTTCGCCTGAGGTCGCGCCCGGGGCCACGCTTGAGGTCGCGCCTGGGACCACGGGGGTCTGTCAGCGGCGTGTGAGGGATCGGTGAGCGCACCGCGGTGCACTCGGGTGGTCGAGAACCACTCGCAGGAGGGAAGAACCATGTCCACCGAGCCCGAGCAGCACACCCCGTCCACCACCCCGTCCCCCGGCGCGTCGGCCGGCGCGTCGGCCACCCCGGCCGGGAAGCCCACGAGCACCGGGCTGGACCCCGGCATCAACGGACTGCTGGCCTACCTGCTCGGCTGGGTCAGCGGCCTGGTGCTGCTGCTGGTGGAGAAGGAGCACCGCGAGACCCGCTTCCACGCCGCCCAGTCCCTGCTGCTGTCGGTCGGCCTGGTCGGGGTGTGGATCGTCCTCGGCATCGTCGGGATGGTGCCGGTGATCGGCATCCTGGCCTGGGTCGCGAGCATGCTGCTCGCCCTGGCCTCCGTGGCCCTCTGGGTCTGGCTGTGCGTGCAGGGCTACCAGCAGCGGCACGTCCGGCTCCCGGTCATCGGCCCGATGGCGGAGAACCTCGCCGCGAAGGGCTGAGCCCCGGGGGCGGGTCGGGCCACGGGTCAGGCCGGCGCTGCGGCGTACCGCTCCTTGAGTCGCCCCTTGACCAGCTTGCCGGTCGGGGTGCGCGGCAGGTCGTCGGTGACGACGAACTCCCGCGGCACCTTGAACCGGCCGATCCGCCCGGCGGCGTACTCGGCCAGCTCGGCCGGTAGCGCGTCGCGGTCGGCACCGTCGGCCGGTTCGACGTAGGCCACGACCCGTTCACCCATCTCGTCGTCGGGCACGCCGATCACCGCGATGTCCAGGACGGAGGGGTGCATGCCGAGGGCGTCCTCGATCTCCTGGGGGTAGATGTTGACCCCGCCGCTGATGATCATGAACGCCTTGCGGTCGGTCAGGTAGAGGTACCCCTCCTCGTCGAGGTAGCCGAGGTCCCCGACCGTGCTCCAGGTGTCGTGCTGCGGGTGCAGCGTCGCCCGGGTCTTCTCCGGGTCGCCGTGGTAGCTGAACGGCAGCTCGTCGCGCTCGAAGTAGATGGTGCCGACCTCGCCCGGAGCGAGCTCGGTGCCGTCGTCGGCGCAGACGTGCGGGATCCCGATGAGGGGCTTGCCGACGGTACCGGGGTGGGCCAGCCAGTCCTCGGAGCCGACATAGGTGCCGCCGATGGCCTCGGAGCTGGCGTAGTACTCGTGCACGATCGGGCCGAGCCAGTCGATGACCTGCTTCTTCACCTCGACGGGGCAGGGGGCCGCGGCGTGCACGACCGCCTCCAGCGAGGAGACGTCGTAGGACAGCCGCCGCTCCTCGGGCAGCTTCAGCATCCGCACGAACATCGTCGGCACCAGCTGGGAGTCGGTCACCCGGTAGCGCTGCACCGCCTCGAGCCAGCCCTCGGCGTCGAAGCGCTCCATCATCACCACGGTGCCGCCGAGGGCCTGCACCACGCCCATGAAGCGCAGCGGCGCGGCGTGGTAGACCGGCGCGGGCGAGAGGTAGACGGTGTCGGGGCCGTACCCGAAGAGCCCGCCGAAGATGGCCACGTAGGGGTAGCCGGGCTCGTCGACCTGGATGTCCAGCAGCGGGATCTTGATCCCCTTCGGGCGACCCGTCGTCCCCGAGGAGTAGAGGAAGTCGTCACCGTGCGGCTGGTCGGCCAGCGGCCCGGTGGGGGCGGCGGCCACCGCCTCCTCGTAGGAGTCGAAGCCCTCGACCTCCCCGCCGTACGCCAGTCGGGTGGGCACCGGCACCTCCCGCGCGACGGCCGCGGCCAGGTCCGCGCGGCCCGCCGACACCAGCAGCACGCCGGCCCCGCAGTCCCGCACGATGTACGCCGCCTCCTCCGCGCCGAGGTGGTGGTTCACCATGGTGATGTAGAGCCCGGAGCGCAGGGCGGCCCAGTAGGCGACCAGGGCCTCCGGGCGGTTGTCGGAGATCAGCGCCACCACGTCGCCGTGACCGAGGCCGGCGTCGGCGAGCACGTGCGCCAACCGCAGGCTCTGCTCGTCCAGCTCGCGGTAGCTGAGCCGCTCGCCGCTCTCGGCCATCACCAGGGCGGGCTTGTCGGGCGTCGACTGCGCCCAGGTTCCGGGATACATGCGCCGATCCAACGATGTGACAGGGGTCACTGTCAATCGCGGAACGTGAGCCGCAGCACCCCGTCCACGTCCTTGCCGTCGGGCTGCCCGGAGATCCCGAGCGCGTCCAGCGCGGCGGCGTCACCGGCGTCCCCGCCCGAGGCCTCCTCCGCGTCGACGAACGCCGCCAGGTCGACGTACACGAAGGCCTGGTCGGGGTGCGCGACCACCTCGGTGAACCGGTCCTCGTCGGCCAGGCGGGGCCCCTCCTCCAGCGCGGCCCGGGCCCGGGCGTCGGTCCACGCCCGGTAGCCGTCGTCGGTGTCCTCGGTCGTCACCGGGAGCCCGCCGCGCGCCCCGAGCACCTCGAGCGCCCGCGTGCCACGGTCGGCGTCGTCGGTGCGGACGAGGGCGTACGCCCGGGGTGCACCGTCGAGGTCCCCGACGCCGAGCGCGGCCTCGTCGCCGAGCATGGCCACCAGGTCGTCGGGCAGCTCGAGCCCGGCCTCCTCGGCCCACCCGTCGAGCCAGGGGCCCACCATCCCCAGGCCCGAGAGCGCTGCCCAGGCCTCGCCGGCCGCCGTGCCCAGGCCGGGCAGGGACACCGCGGCGACCGCGTCGCCCGGCAGGTCCCGACCCAGCCCCGTCGGCTCGGACACCTCGCCGGGAAGGTCGCTGGCGTGCGCCACGACCTCGATCGCGTCGTCCTCGGCGCGGGCACCCAGCACGACGGTGCCCGTCAGGTCCTCCGCCGGCCGGCCGACCGTCCCGTCGGTCCTGCCCCCTGCCGGTCCGTCGCCCATCCGTTCGTCCAGCCCCGGTGGCACCATCCCGGGACCCGGCGGCCGGTGCTCCGCGAGCACCGCCAGGTCCGCCCAGGCGAGCGCGACCTGGTCCCCGACCTCGTCGGCGTCGTCGGAGAACCGGTCGGAGTCGGCGAGGACGTCCTCCGCACCGGCGATGTCCTCGACCTGCTCGGCGCCGGAGATCAGGACGTAGTCACCGACCGTCGCGTAGCCCGCGCCGGAGTCCGACCACGGCACCTGCTGGTCGGCGAGCGCCTGGTCGAGGGAGTCCTCCATCGCCTCGGTGTCGGACACCTGCACCGCCAGCACGGGCACCAGCCCCGAGCCGGCCTCCCCCTCGGCCGGGACGGCGGCGATCGCCGCCCGGTCCCCGACCCAGCCCGAGAGGTCCTCGGGATCCAGGTCGAGCTCGCCGGCCAGCTCGGCGAGGAGGGACTCCTTGAGCGAGTCCTCGTCGGCGACGTCGAGGTCGTCGAACTTCCGGGAGAGCCGGTAGATCTCGAGCTTCTGGCCCGCCGACGGGTCCAGGTCGACCTTCACGAAGCCTGCCGTGGTCGCGGGGAGGACCTCCTCGGGCTGTGGGCCCCCACCGCCCAGCGCCGTGGCCACCACCGCCCCGGCTCCGATGACGGCCGCGGTTCCCAGCGCCGCGGCGCCGACGACGATGCCTCGCACCCGTTCCTCCTCGTATCCACGACCGGCCCGACCCCCGGGACCTGCGTGCCAGTAAACACCCGGCCCGCTCGACCTCGCACCCGGTTGCGAGGAAGAGTGGGAGCCATGAGCACCGAGGACTACGCACCCAGCCCGCACGAGTTCGTCCGCAACCAGGTCGAGGAGTACGAAGCCTCCGGCGGCACCCGCGGCAACACCATGAAGGGGCTGCCGGTCATCATCCTCACCACCCGGGGAGCCAGGTCCGGCCAGCTGCGCAAGACGCCCCTGATGCGGGTCGAGGACCAGGGCCGCTACCTCGTCGTCGCCTCCCAGGGCGGGGCCCCCACGCACCCGGCGTGGTACCACAACATCGTCGCCGACCCCCGCGTCTGGCTCCAGGACGGCGCCGAGCGGCACGAGTACGTCGCCCGCGAGGTCGAGGGCGAGGAGAAGCTCGAGTGGTGGGACCGGGCCGTCGAGGCGTTCCCGCCGTACGCCGACTACCAGGAGAAGACCGACCGCGAGATCCCGGCCTTCGTCCTCGAGCGCGCCGACTGACCGAACGGGTCCGGATCAGGGGTGCCGGACCAGGGGTGGTGCCGCTCGGGGTGTGCCGGCGCCGGTGGTCTCAGTGGTCGTGCTCGTCGGCGTCCGACTCGGCCTTGGTGGCGTGGACGGTGCCGTGCGGGTGCTCCGGCGGGGCGTAGAGGGAGTAGAGCTTCAGCGGCTCCTCCCCGACGTTGGTGATGTTGTGCCACTTGCCGGCCGGCACGAGGATCACCCAGTCGTCGCCGACCTCGCGGTCGAAGGAGAGGTCGTCGGACGCCGGGCCCATCTGCACCCGCGCCCGACCCGCCTCCACGCGCAGGAACTGGTCCCGGTCGTCGTGCACCTCCAGCCCCACCTCGCCGCCGGCCGGGATGCTCATCACCGTCAGCTGCAGGTGGCCCCCGGTCCACAGCGCGGTGCGGAACGTGTCGTTGGCGAGCGTCGCGTCCTCGATGTCGACGACGTAGGGCTCCGGGCCCCGATCGGCGGTGCTGTCGGCGGTGCTGTCGGCGGTGCT
>CAZRKV010000004.1:22167-25993 GCA_964600305.1 uncultured Nocardioides sp.
TCGGCGGTGCTGTCGGCGGTGCTGTCGGCGGTGCTCCGGGTCGACTCGGTCATGGCGATCCTCCTGGGTTCGGTGCCTCGCTGATGTCGATGACCTCGTGGACCGGGGGTCGCCCCGGTCGGGTGGCCCGACACGTCAGTTGTCCACGGTAGTCCCCCGGGCGGGTCCGCACGGTGACGTCGTACGCCATCCCGTCGACCTCGAAGCGGGCGTCGGTCACCTCCCCGTCCCGGCGGTGCCCGAGCGTGCGCACCCCGGCCACGCGCGTCTCGCCGAGCCGGCGGCGTACGGCGATCTCGGCGGCCTGGACCGGCATGGGGAGCCCGGCCCGCCCCCGCAGGTGGTCGAGGACCAGCTCCCCCCGGTCGAGGGCGAGGGCCGCCTCCCGGGCGGTCGCGGCGTCCAGGCGGCCGAAGTACCAGCCGTGCGGCAGCACCACCGCGTTCGCCGCGAACCGGTCCCCACCGATGTGGGAGCACTCCCACGCCTGCTCGGGGGAGACCTCGGCGAGGGCGGCGGCGACCGGGCGGCCACGCTCGGCGCAGCAGGCGTCGTGCTTGCCGTGGGTGCAGGCGCCCCAGACGTGGCCGTAGTGCGGGGCGAGGCGGACGCTGCGCCCCCGGGCGAGGGCGCCGAGGTCCAGGTCCAGCAGGTCCTCGGGGTCGTCGAGGACCGCCTCCTCCATCCACGGGTCGGTGGCGTCGGCCCACGCCGCGAACACCCGGAACCCGTGCCGCGGGGCACGCCGGTGGTGGCGCCGCACCAGCACCACGCGTACGCCGGCCGCCTCCGCCGTGCGCGCCAGCTCGTCCTTGACCCCGGGCGGCATCCGGTTGTCCCGCAGGGCGTCGATGCCCCAGGGCCCGGGGTTCTCCACCAGCAGCCACGGGCGCACGGTGGAGGCGGTGCCGATGATCGGCTCGTGCCGCTCCAGGCTGGCGGCCGCGCACCGGAAGTCGGCTGCTCCCGGCCGGGGAACCGTCTCCGTCATGCGCCCACCACCTCGAGCAGTCCCTCGCGCACCAGGCGGCGGCACAGCACCAGCCGGCTCTCGGGGTCGAGCATCGCCAGGTCCCCGGGGCGCAGCTCGTCGCGGGCGGCGACGAGCTCCAGCGCCGGTCGGACCCGGCTCGGCACCCCCAGCTCACGGTCGCCCAGCAGCACGCGGTCGCGCTCCCGGCCGGGCCGGACGACGCAGGGGTGACCGGGCCGCCGACGCAACCGGGTGTCCTGGTCGATCCCCGTCACCGCGAGCGCGTCGCGCAGCCCGCCGCGCTGGCGGGTGTGGCGCCCGGTGAGGAACCGCTCGACCTGGTGGTCCGCGGCCCGGCGGGGGTCGACGGCTGCGAGGTGGCCGGAGAGCTGGGCGAACTGCTCGCGCAGGCCCTCGACCAGCGCCTCCGGGTCGTCGAGGTAGCCGGCCGGGAGGTGCGTGTCGGGGACCCCGTCGACGAGGTGCTCGACGGTCCGGCGCACGAGCTGGCGCCAGGTCAGCTGGTTGACCCCGATCGTGACGTGGAGGGAGGCGGTGTCCTGGGCGCGGGCGGCGTGCGGGGTGCCGGTGGGCAGGTACATCGCCACCCCCGGCTCCAGCACGACCTCCCGCGGCCCACCCGGGCCGGACGGGTCCTCGTGGACCTCCCACGTCTTGGCCCCGTGGGTCTGGACGACGAAGACGTCGTGGGTGTCGGAGTGGACGGCGAACCCCTGGGCCCCCGGGGGCGTGAGGTAGGCGTTGGCCTGGCAGGGGTGGCCCAGGTCCAGCTCCAGCCGGGCGACGAGGTCGCTGACGGGCTCCCAGTAGCGGTGCAGCCCCTGCAGCACCACCGTCGCGCCCTCCTCGAACCGGCGCAGCACCCGGCGGGTGTCCACCAGCCCGGTCAGCGGCTTCCCGGCCAGGGTGGCGCCGCGGCGGGTGTAGGCCGACTCCGGGAGCACCGAACCGTCCCGGGCCAGCCGCACGGCCGGGGTGCGGGCGGCGGTGCTGGTCAGCAGCCGGTCGACGTCGTCCAGGGTGAGCAGGTCGCCCAGCCGCCCGGGCTCGATCCGGTGCCGGTGGGCCCGGGTCGCCCAGGCCCGGTCGCGGAAGGCCCGTGCGTCACCGGTGAGCAGGTCGAGGGCACCCCCCGCCACGGATCAGCGGTCCGTGCCGTCGGCGTCCGCGTCGGTCGCATCGGCGTCCGCGTCCGTGGCGTCGGCATCCGCGTCCGTGCCGTCGGCATCGGTCCCGTCCGCGTCCGTCCCGTCAGCATCCGTGCCGTCAGCGTCGGTGCCGTCAGCGTCGGTCGTGTCCCCATCGCTGGCGTCGGTGGAGTCGCCGTCGGTGCCATCGGCATCGGTGCCATCGGCGTCGGTCCCGTCCGCGTCCGCGCCCTCGGCGTCGGCCGGCCCCGGCTTCGAGGACGCGTTGGGCTCCGGGCCGGTGGTGGTCATCTCGTCGTCGGAGAGCGGCTCGTTCTCGTCGGTCATGGGGGCTCCTCACGTCGGACGGCTCCGTCTGCCGGTGCCGGTACCCGGCGGGCTCGGCAGCTACACCCGTCCTACACCCGCGCGGCACCCGGCGGCCACACCCGTCACCGCGCCCGGGGCCCTACACCGCGGGCGGGGCGAGCGAGACCGGGCCGGGGCGGCGTACGACGGTGGGCTTGACCCGGTCCTCCCCGCAGCTCTGGCGCCGGTCCGGCCCCGGCTCCTCGGCCACGTCGACCGCCCAGGCGCGGCCGTCCGCGGTGCCGCTCACCGTGCCGCCGTCGACCGCCTCGACGCGCATCCGGTCCAGCGGCACGGGCGCCTCGCCCAGCACCGCGAGCTCGGCCACCTGGGCCACCGGGGGCAGGCCCGCGCGTCCCCGGGAGTGGTCACGGGGGTGCCTCCCGGCCTCGATCTCCCGACAGGCCGCGACCGCCGACTCGTGGTCCAGCCGGCCCAGGCACACCCCCGAGGGCAGCGCCAGCATGGTGCCGGCGAACCGGTGCCCGCCCAGGTGGGTGGTCTCCCAGGTCTCGTGCGGCCAGCGGGCGGCCACCGCGGAGGTGATCGGCCGGCCGATCTGGGCGCAGCAGCGGTCGCGGCCGCCGTTGGTGCAGACCAGCCAGAGCAGCTCGTCGTACGCCGTCAGCCCGGGGCGCCGCCCCTCCCCGAGGGCGGCCAGGTCCAGGTCGAGGACCTCCTCGGCCCGGTCGAGCACGGTCGTCTCGATCCACGGGTCGTCCCCCACCCGGGCGGCGAAGACGCGGACCCCGGGGCCGGAGTAGCCGCCGTGGCGGCGGATGAGCAGCACCTTGACCCCCGGCACGTCGGCCAGGCCCTCCCGCACCGCGGCCGGGAGCCGGCTCTCGGCGAGCGCGTGGTGGCCCCAGCTGCCGGCGTACTCCAGGCAGAGGTAGGACGCCTCCTGCGGGGCCGTCCCGGCCATCGGCTCCGCGTCGCGCAGGCTGGCGAGGGAGCAGCGGAAGGACTCGGTCACGCCGCCCAGTGTGCCGCGACCCCGGGCAGGCCGGACGACGAGGTCGCCCCTAGTCCAGCAGGGAGCGGCGCCGGGCGACCGCGGCCGCCTCGGTGCGGGTGGCCGCGCCGAGCTTCCCGAGGAGGTTCGACACGTGCACGCTGACGGTCTTGGTGCTGATGAACAGCTGCTTGCCGATCTCGCCGTTGCTGCGGCCCTCCGCGACCAGCGCCAGGATCTCCCGCTCCCGGGGGGTCAGCGCGGCCTCGGCCCGCTCCCGGCTCCGGACCGGCGCGGACCCGGCCGCCCCCAGCTCGGTGAGCAGCGGCGCGGCCCCGAGCTCGTGCGCCACGGCGCGCGCCGGGTCGGAGGCAGCCCGCG
>CAZRKV010000005.1:0-6575 GCA_964600305.1 uncultured Nocardioides sp.
TCTCTTCGAGTCCCATGTCAGATCAGTCCCAATCGAGCCCGCCGCGCCGCCACTCGTAGGCGTAGGCGATGGTGATGTTGAAGAGGAAGAGGACGACCGCGGCGACCCCGAACCAGGCCAGCTCGTCGAAGTGGACGGCCCACGGGACGAGGAACATGATCTCGACGTCGAAGATGATGAAGGTCATCGCGATCGTGTAGTACTTCACCGGGAAGCGGCCCCCGCCGTACGGCTGCGGCGTCGGCTCGATGCCGCACTCGTAGGAGTCGAGCTTGGCCCGGTTGTAGCGGCGAGGCCCCACGATGGCGCTCATGCCCACCGAGAAGACGGCGAACCCGGCGGCGAGGGCCAACAGCGCCAGGACCGGCGTGTAGAGCTCCACCGTCACTCCTTCCCTCGGGCACCACCTTGTGGCCTTGTGAAACTATTCACGAGTGTCGTGGTGCACAGTCTAGGGCTCCCGCACCGTTCCCGAAACCCGGGGAGACCCCGGAGCCGTGGCGCGGTGCAGGGCCACGATCCCACCCGAGAGGTTCCGCCACTCCACCGGGTCCTGCGACGAGCCCCAGCCCGCCTCGGCGAGGAGCGCGGCCAGCCCGGACTGGTCCGGCCAGGCCCGGATCGACTCGGCGAGGTAGACGTAGGCGTCCGGTGCTGAGGACACCGCCCGGGCGATGGCGGGCAGGGCCCGCATCAGGTACTCGAGGTAGACGAGGCGGAACGGCGCCCACGTGGGGTGGCTGAACTCGCAGACCACGATCCGGCCACCGGGTCGGGTCACCCGACGCATCTCCCGCAGGCCGGCCAGCGGGTCGACGATGTTGCGCAGCCCGAACGAGATCGTCACCGCGTCGAAGCTGGCGTCGGCGAACGGCAGCCGGGTGCCGTCCCCGGCGGTGAACGGCAGGTGCGGTCGGGCGCCCTTGCCGACCCGGAGCATCCCGAGGGAGAAGTCGCACGGCACCACCGTCGCCCCGCGGTCCGCGAACGGCTGGCTGGAGGTGCCGGTGCCGGCGGCGAGGTCCAGCACCCGGTCACCGGGCCGCGGGTCGACCGCCGCGATCACCTCCCGGCGCCAGCGCCGGTCCTGGCCCAGGGAGAGGACGTCGTTGGTGAGGTCGTAGCGCCGCGCGACGGCGTCGAACATCTCGGCCACCTCGGTCGGCTTCTTGTCCAGCTCAGCTCGCGCCACGGACAGCACCCTACGCAGCGCCCCCGCCCCGGCCCGAGCCCCCGGGCCCGCCCGCGGTCCCAAATGCCGGGATTTCCGTGTCGGACCCGCACAATGGTGGGCTGGGACACGCCTGCGGAGCCGGGCCATCGATCGACCACCGTGGAGAACTGGTGAGGAAACTGCGCACGCTGCTGCTGACGCTGGCTGCCGTGGGGCTGCTGGCGTCGACGTCGTACGCCGTCCCGCTGGCCGCCGAGCACCTCGACCTCTCGCAGGTCGCCGGCGAGGGCCAGGCACGGGCGGCGGGGAGCGGCGAACAGGGCGGTGCCGAAGCCCGGGAGCCCGAGCCGCGGAGCGCCGCCACCCTGGCCCCCAAGTCGGACCCCATCCTGCCCGACCGGCTGCTCGGCCCCGGCGACGAGGGGATGAAGGTCCGCGACCTGCAGCACCGCCTGTTCCAGCTCGCGTGGCTCCCCGAGCGCACGACGGGCACCTACGACGCCGCCACGGAGGAGGCCGTCGTCGGGTTCCAGGGCAAGCGCGGGATCGAGGCCGACGGGGTCGTCGACCGCGCCACCTGGCGCCACCTGCTCCGGATGACCGAGCAGCCCACGCAGGACCAGATGCGCAACAACTGGAAGCCCGGTCCCACCCTGCTCGGCCCCGGCGCCTCCGGCGACGAGGTGCGCGACCTGCAGGCGCGCCTGGTGCAGACCGCCTGGCTGGACGAGGTCACCGGCGACTACACCCTCGCCACCACCGCGGCGGTCCGGGGCTTCCAGGAGAAGCGCCGGATCCCGGTCACCGGCGAGGTCGACGAGCGCACCCGGGACCGGCTGGTGGCGATGACCCACGAGCCGTCGTACCTCGAGCTGCACCCGGAGGAGGCCCGCGAGCGGGCCGAGGCCGCGCCGGGCAACCTCGACGCCCGCTGCCTGACCGGTCGGGCCCTGTGCATCGACAAGACGACCAACTCGATGTCCTGGGTCGTCGAGGGCCAGGTGCAGCAGACCCTGGAGGTGCGGTTCGGCTCCGACGAGCTGCCCACCCGGGAGGGCGCCTTCAGCGTCTTCCACAAGTCGCGCGACCACGTGTCCAGCCTCTACGACACCTCGATGCCGTTCGCCCTGTTCTTCTCCGGCGGGCAGGCCGTGCACTTCTCCCCCGACTTCGCGGCCAACGGTTACAGCGGGGCCTCGCACGGGTGCGTCAACGTGCGCGACTACGACGCGATGGCCGGCCTGTTCGACCAGGTGCAGCACGGCGACAAGGTGATCGTCCACCGCTCCTGACCGTGCAGCCTCACTCGAGGTCGGCGTACACCTCGTCGAGGAGGGCCGCACCCTCCTCGGGCGGGACGCCCTGCAGCTCCGCACTGACGGTCAGGTCCTCGGAGGTGCGGCGGCACAGCGCACCCATGACCTCCCCGGCCTCGCCGGAGCCGCCCTGCTGGGCGCTGAGCTGGGCGCCGGCCTCGGTGGTGCGGTTGACCAGGCAGGCCACCTCGCCGTGCTCGTCGAGCTGCTGGACCACGTTGGCCTGGGTGTCCGCGGGGTCCTCGAAGACGTTGGGCAGCAGCGGACCGGCGTCGGCGCGGTAGGCGACCACCCGTACCGCCCGGCTGCCGTCCTCGGTGGCATAGATCCGGCTGGCGGTGGCGGCGCCGTCCAGGGCCTCGGAGAGCTGCTCGTCGTGGTAGGCGTAGTCCTCCCTCGCCTGCTCCGCGGTCGGGTCGCCCTCCCGGGCGTCGATCGCGGGCATCCCGTCGACCTCCTCGGGCAGGGACAGCTCGCCGCCCCCACCGGACCCGCCGGCGGCCCCGTCCTCGGCGGCGACGCGGTCGAGGAGGACCAGCGAGCCGACCAGCCCGCCGAGGAGGAGCAGGCCGACGACCAGGCCGACGAGGAACGGGCGCGTGAACCGGGGGCTGGAGCGTGGGCGACTCATGGGCACCATGATCCACGTCGACCCCAGCCGGGCGGTCGGGGGACGGCCCCTGACGGACCCGCGAGTAGTCTGGCCCCTCGTGAGCAGCAGCGCGACCGCCGTCCCCACGCCCGAGGCCGAGCCCTTGGTGGTGCGCACGGTCGCCCTGGATCCCGCCGTCGCCGGCTCGCTGCTCGCGCTGCTGCCCGAGGAGGGCCCGCTGGCATGGCTCCACCGCGGGGAGGGCCTGGTCGGCTGGGGCTCGGCCGCCGAGGTCCGCACCCACGGGCGGGACCGGTTCGACGAGGCGAGCCGGTGGTGGTCGGCCGTGGCGGCCGAGGCGGTGGTCCGCGACGACGTGGACGAGCCGGGCTCCGGGCTGGTCTGCTTCGGCTCGTTCGCCTTCGCCGACGTCCCCGGCTCGTCGGTGCTCGTGGTGCCCGAGGTCCTCGTCGGCCGGCGAGGGGACCGGGCCTGGGTGACGACGGTGGGCCGGGACTCGATCGCCGTCCCGGAGGTGGCGCCGGCCCCGCCGCCACGCGCCCCGGAGGAGGTCACCTTCGCCGACGGTGCCCTCAACGGGGAGGCGTGGATGTCGGTGGTGGCCGACGCCGTGCGCCGGATCGGGGCCGGTGACCTGGAGAAGGTGGTCCTGGCGCGCGACCTGCTCGCCACGGCGGCCGGGGACGTCGACGTCCGCTGGCCCCTGGCCCGCCTGGCCGAGGGCTACCCCAGCTGCTGGACCTTCCACGTCGACGGGTTGTTCGGCGCCACGCCGGAGATGCTGGTCCGCCGCGAGCGCGGCCTGGTCACCTCCCGGGTGCTGGCCGGGACCATCCGGCGTACCGGCGACGACGAGGCCGACCTGGCGCTGGCCGCCACCCTGGCGCGGTCCTCTAAGGACCTCGAGGAGCACTAGTACGCCGTCCGCTCGGTCGCCGACGCCCTCGAGCCGCACTGCTCGTCGATGAACGTGCCCGAGGCACCGTTCGTGCTGCACCTGCCCAACGTCATGCACCTGGCCACCGACGTCAACGGCGTGGCCCACGAGGCGCAGAACCCGGCCCGGTCCACCTCGTCGCTGCAGCTCGCCGCGGCCCTGCACCCGTCCGCGGCCGTGGGCGGCACCCCCACTCCCGACGCGACCGCGCTGATCACCGAGATCGAGGGGATGGACCGGGGCCGCTACGCCGGCCCCGTGGGGTGGATGGACGCCACCGGCGACGGCGAGTGGGGCATCGCCCTGCGCTCGGCCGAGGTCTCCGGCCCCTCGGTCCGCCTCTTCGCCGGATGCGGCATCGTCGCCGACTCCGACCCCGAGGCCGAGCTGGCCGAGGCCCAGGCCAAGTTCCTCCCCGTGCGCGACTCCCTGACCGCCGCCCCCCGCCCCCGCAAGTAACGCGGGGTTATGGACCGGTAGGACGGCCGTGAGGGGCCGATCTGCGTCAACACCCCCGCGACAGTTGCGGACTTTGGGGGGCGACGATCTCCCAACCGTCCAAGACGGGAGCCGGGTCACCGGCGGACACTGGACGCATGAGCGAGCCGATGGCGCAGCAGATGCAGGCACTCCTCGACGACTGGGCCCGGGCGATCGTCAGCAACGACCCCGACGCCATCGCGTCCTTCGCGCGCGACGACTGGGCACTCGTCGGCGGGCGGGGCGTGTTCGAGGGAGGACAGTTCCTCGAGCTCGTCGCCTCCGGGGAGCTGACCCACGAGGCGATGGACTTCGAGGTCCTCCGGACCTGGGAGCACGGCGACACGGTGGTCGTGCTCGCCCACGGCACCAACCGCGGCCACTGGCGGGGTGACCCCTTCGCCGAGGACGAGTACGTCACCGAGGTGTTCGCCCGGGAAGGAGCGGGCTGGCGCTGCGTGGTCTCCACCCTCACGCCGCGCGAGGCTGGATGAGCCTCAGAGCTCCTGGCCGTCGGCGATGCGGTGGTAGGAGAGCCCCTCGCCCGGCAGGAACGCGTCCATCTGGCCGTCGATGATCCCCAGGCCGGCCTCGGAGTAGACCCGGTCGTGGATGGCGAGGTTGCGCGGGGCCTTGACCGCCCGGGCGAAGTCGATCGCCTCCGAGGCCTTCAGCCACGGCGCGGACACGGGGACGCAGAGGACGTCGACGAACTCCTGGGGCACGGTGAGCGCGTCGCCCGGGTGGAAGAGCGTGGTGCCGCCGGCGGAGAAGAGGTAGCCGGAGTTGTCGAAGCGCGGCAGCTCCGGATGGATCACCGCGTGCAGCTCGCCGACCACGGTGACCGGGATGCCCGGGTCGAGCCGGTCCCCCGGACGTACGACGCTCACCCGCTCGGCGACGTCGGGCGCCTCCGCCCGGATCTTGTCGGCGACGGCCTGGATCGTGTGCACCGGCGCGTCGGTGCGCCGCAAGTGGTCGACGTGGACGTGGTCTGGGTGCTCGTGGGTGATGAACACCGCGTCCACCCCGTCGACGGCCTCCGGCTGGGTCCAGAGACCGGGATCGATGGCGACCTGCGTCCCCTCGTGCTCGAGCCGGACGCAGGCGTGGCCGAACTTGGTGATCCGCATGACCCCGAGCATAGGGACCCACGCCCGCCGTGCAACGCCCCGATCATCCAGCCCCGACGGTCCCCAGCGCCTCCTCGAGCGTGCGCGGCGCGCAGCCGGTGACCCGGCGTACGTCGTCGCTCACCGTTGCGACCGAGCCGTCCGCGATCGCGGTGTAGGTGCTGACCCAGGCGTCCAGCTGCCAGTCCGGCGCATCCGGGTACCCGGCGCGGCGGGAGGCGTAGGCCTCCTCCACGGTCTCGTCGCGGAAGACCAGGCCCCGCCCCAGCACGGCCGAGGCGCGGGCCGCGACCTGGTCCAGGGTGAGCGCCTCCGGCCCGGTGAGGTCGTACGCCGCCCCGGCGTGCGCGCCAGGGTCGCGCAGCACCGCTGCGGCCACGTCGGCGACGTCGGCCCGGGCGACCGCGGCCACCCGACCGTGGCCGGCCGGGCCGCGGATCACCCCCTCGCGGCCACCGAAGAGCGGGAGCACGTCGAGGTAGAAGCTGTTGCGCAGCATCGTCGTCGCCATCCCGCTGTCCCCCAGGGCCGACTCGGCGTCGTGGTGGTCGCGGCCGAGGGTGAAGGTCGCGTCGGGCGCGGCCCCCTGGAAGGAGGTGTAGACCACGTGCTGCACCCCGGCGTCCGCCGCAGCCGCGATCGCCGTGCGGTGCTCCTCGCGGCGCCGGTCGGACTCCGACCCCGACACCAGGAGCAGCGTGTCCACTCCCGCGAAGGCCGTGCGGCAGGCCTCGCGGTCGGCGTACTCGGCCTCGCGGACCTCGCACCCGGGGAGGTCCGGCGCCCTGGCGGCATCCCGGACCACGAGGCGCGGACCCAGGTCGGCGAGCCGTCGGGCCACGCCGCCGCCCACGTGCCCGGTCACTCCGGTGATCGCGATCATGGGTCCAGTGTGCGCCCCGGCCGGCTGTGCCGAAGGGCC
>CAZRKV010000005.1:6675-24676 GCA_964600305.1 uncultured Nocardioides sp.
GTGCCGAAGGGCCCACTCGGCGGTGCCGTCGGGCCGACTCGGCGGGGTCAGGCGAGCGCCCGGATCCGCGCGTCGAGCTCGCGGCGGTTGTCGCGACGCACCCGCACCTCGACGACCTCCACGCCGCCGTTCGGGCTGTGCAGCGCCTGCTCCAGCTCCGGCAGCGAGTCGACCCGCCAGTGCGGCGTGCGGGTCGCCGCGCACAACGCCGCCAGGTCGACCCCGTGCGGAGTGCCGAAGAGCCGCTCGTAGCGGTCGGCGTACTCCGGCGCCCCCTGTTCGAGCATCTGGAAGATCGAGCCGCCGTCGTCGTTGACCACCACGATCGTCAGGTCCGGCTCCGGCTCCTCGGGTCCGAGCACCAGCGCGTTCGCGTCGTGCAGGAAGGTGAGGTCGCCCATCAGCGCGAGGCTGCGGCTGCCGTGCGGGCGCCCCAGCGCGGCCCCGATCGCGGTGGAGACCGTGCCGTCGATGCCGGCGACCCCACGGTTGGCGAGCACCTTCCGCCGCTCCCCGACGGGGTAGGCGCGCGCCATCAGGTCCAGGTCGCGGATCGGGCTCGAGGCGCCCACGACGAGCAGCCCGCGCGGGGGTACGGCGGCGCTCACGGCCGCCGCGACCTCGTGCGGCGTGAGCGCGGGATCGGCGGCGAGCAGCCGGTCCAGGGCCTGGGCGGTACGCCGGTCGGCCGCCCGCCACTCCTCCAGCCAGGCCGGGTCGTCGGCCTCGGCGACGGCCAACGACGCGTGCTCCGCGGCGACGGGGAACGGGCGGGTGTTCCAGACGCCGCGGTGGCGCAGCGAGACCACCTCGACGTCGGGGCGCTCCAGCAGCCGGGCGACCGGGCGGGAGAGGGTCGGGTGACCGGCGACGACCACGCGCTCGATGCGCGTCCCCGGGTCGCCGTCGAGGAGCAGCCGGTAGCAGCGGATCGCGTGGGTGCCGGTCCGGCAGCCCGCCGTGGGCTCGGCCAGCAACGGCCACCCGGCCGCCTCCGCCAGCACCCGCGCCGGGGGGCCGGCATCGTCACCGGCCACCACCACCGTCCGGGGGCCGGGTGGCAGGACGGCGTGGGACGGCTCGTCGGTGGTCGCCTCGACCGCGGGCCCGGCCACGACCCCGTCCCGTCCGGGCGGCTCCCCGACCGGCGTGGACACCGGGGGCACCAGCGGCGGCACCAGCTGCAGGTTGAGGTGCAGCGGCGCCGCGGTGTCGGCGAGCAGTCCGGCGACCGGCGAGGCGGGGCCGGCGACCTCCTCGGCGGTGAGGTCGGCGAAGGCGGCCATCGGCCCGAAGATCCGCACCTGGTCGGTGGTCTGGCTGGCGCCGGTGCCGCGCAGCTCCGCGGGCCGGTCGGCGGTCAGCGCCACGATCGGCACCGCGGCGTGGGCGGCCTCCACGACCGCGGGATGGAGGTTGGCCACGGCCGTGCCGGAGGTGCAGATGACGACCGCCCGGGACCCGACCTTGGTCAGCCCGAGCGCGAGGAAGCCTGCGGTCCGCTCGTCGAAGCGGGTGTGCAGCCGGAGCCGGCCCGCCGCGTGCGCGTCGTGCACGGCGAAGGCCAGCGGGGCGTTGCGCGACCCCGGCGCCAGCACCACCTCGCGCACCCCGGCGCGCACCAGGTCGTCGACCACGGCGCGGGCCGCGGCGGTCGCACCGACGTCGTTCACCTGCGCCCCTCCCCCGCCAGCACGGCGCGTACGTCGGCCACCCGGGCCTCCCAGGCGGCGGCCCGGTCCGGGTCCGCGGCGAGCCGCGCGAGCGCCTCCGGGTCGGGCTCGGGCCGGCGTACCGGCAGCTCGCCGGCGACCGGGAGCAGCGGGTCGGTGACCACGTCGTCGGTGAGCAGCTGCACCGTCGCCAGCCCGCAGGCGTGCGGCAGGTCGGGCAGGGCGGCGGCCAGCGCGACCCCGGCCGCGATGCCCACCGAGGTCTCCAGCGCCGAGGAGACGACGACCGGCAGGCCGATGTCCTCGGCGATGCGCAGGCAGGCCCGGACCCCGCCCAGCGGCTGGACCTTGAGCACGGCGACGTCGGCCGCCGCCAGGTCGCGCACCCGGTAGGGGTCCTCGGCCCGGCGGATCGACTCGTCGGCGGCGATCGGCACGTCGACCCCCCGCCGCACCCGGGCCAGGTCCTCGACGGAGGCGCACGGCTGCTCGACGTACTCCAGCCCGCCCGCGGCCCGGTCCAGGAGCCGGATCGCGGGCACCGCCTCGTCGACGCTCCACGCACCGTTGGCGTCGACCCGGATCGCGGCCCCGGGTCCGAGGGCGGCACGGACCGCCTCCAGGCGCGCCTCGTCCTCGGCCAGGGCCTGGCCGGGGTCGGCCACCTTGACCTTGGCGGTGCGGCAGCCGCCGTGGGCGGCGATCGCGTGCGCCCGCTCGGGATCGACCGCCGGCACGGTGACGTTGACCGGGACCGAGTCGCGGACCGGCTCCGGCCAGTCCCCGGCGGCGGCCTCGTCGGCGCACCGCAGCCACGCGGCGGCCTCGCGGGCGTCGTACTCCAGGAACGGGCTGAACTCGCCCCAGCCGCCGGGTCCCTCGAGGAGCACGCCCTCGCGCACGGTGATGCCGCGGAAGCGGGTGCGCAGCGGGATGGCGAAGGCCCTCACGACACCCTCCCGACCAGCCCCGCCAGGGCCTGCCGGTCCACCTTCCCGTTGTCCAGCAGCGGGAAGGCGTCGAGCACCACCACGTCCCGGGGTGCCCAGGTGCGCGGGTGCGGCCCGGACACCCAGTCGCGGGCCTCGGCCGGGTCGAGGTGGCCGACCACGAAGGCCACCACCCGGTGGCCCCACTCCTCGTCCGGCACACCGGCGACCTCGACCTGCTCGACCGCCGGGTGCTCGCGGAGGCGCCGGGCCACGGCGGCGGTGGGCACGTTGACGCCGCCGCTGACCACCACGTCGTCGATCCGGCCCAGCACCTCCAGGCGCCCGTCGGCGTCGATGCGGCCGTTGTCCCCGGTGAGGTACCACCCGTCCACGAGGGTGCGTGCGGTCAGGTCCGGGTCCCCCTCGTAGCCGTCGAAGAGCGTCGGCCCACCGATCCGGATCCGCCCGTCGGTGCCGATCGCCAGCGCCACCCCGTCCAGCGGCACCCCGTCGTACACGCAGCCCCCGGCGGTCTCCGAGGCGCCGTACGTCGCGACCAGGCGCACCCCGGCCGCCTCGGCGCGGGCCCGCAGGTCCGGGTCGATCGGTCCCCCGCCGAGCAGCACCCGGTGGCAGCCGGCGAGCGCCGCGGACTCCCGCGGATCGGCCAGCATCCGGTGCAGCTGCGTGGGCACGAGCGAGACGAGCAGGGGTACGCCGTCACCGGCGACCGGGACCACGTCGGCCAGGTCGCGGTCCCCCAGCACCACCGGGTCGTGCCCGGCGAGCAGCGAGCGGACCACCACCTGCAGCCCGGCGACGTAGGAGGGCGGCAGCGCGAGCACCCACCGCCCCTCGACGCCCAGCCGGGCCGCGGTGGCCCGCGCGGACGCGACCACCGCCCGGCGGGAGAGGACCACGCGCTTCGGTCCGCCGGTGGAGCCCGACGTCTCCACGACCAGCGGCTCGGGCTCCTCGGCCGCCGCCAGCCACGCACGCAGCAGCGACACCACCTCCTCGGGGGTGCCGTGCACCGGGCGCAGGCTGCTCATCGCGGGCCACGCTATCGCTGGTTGAATCGGTCCCGTGGAATGGACCGAGCGCCCCGGGCCCGAGCTGACCGCCGCCGAGCTGCACGCGATCCTCGAGCTGCGCACGGCGGTCTTCGTGGTCGAGCAGGACTGCCCGTACCAGGACATCGACGGGCACGACCTCGAGCCCGGCGTCGTCCACCTCTGGGCGGCCGGGGAGCGCGGGATCGCGGCGTACGCCCGGTTGCGGCCGCCGCACGAGGGCTCCTCGAGGATCGGGCGGGTCGTGGTCGCCCCGCACGCGCGCGGACGCGGCCTGGGTCACGACCTGCTGCGGCGCTCGGTCGAGCGGTGCGCCCGGCGGTGGCCCGACGCCGACATCGTCCTGGCCGCGCAGTCGCACCTGCAGGACTACTACGGCCACGCCGGGTTCCGGCCCTTCGGCGAGGAGTACCTCGAGGACGGCATCCCGCACGTGGACATGTGGCGGCCGCGTGCTTGAATCGCCGACCATGGCGACCCCGGCCCAGTGGCTCGAAGGAGCCCGCCCCCGCACCCTGCCCGCCGCCGTCGCACCGGTGCTCGCGGGGACCGCGGTGGTCCTCCACACCGGCGACGAGGTGTGGTGGAAGGCGGCCCTGGCGCTGGTCGTCTCCCTGGCCCTGCAGGTCGGGGTGAACTACGCCAACGACTACTCCGACGGCGTCCGCGGCACCGACGACGACCGGGTCGGCCCGATGCGGCTGGTCGGGTCGGGGGCCGCGTCCCCGGCGGCGGTGCGCGGGGCGGCGTTCGCGTGCTTCGGGGTCGCAGCCGTCGCCGGCCTGGTGCTCGCGGTCACCACCGCGTGGTGGCTGGTGGTCGTCGGCGCGGTCAGCATCCTCGCCGCCTGGACCTACACCGGCGGGAAGCGCCCCTACGGGTACGCCGGCCTCGGCGAGGTGATGGTCTTCGTGTTCTTCGGCCTCGTGGCGGTCGTGGGGACGGCCTACGTCCAGGCCGGCACCCTCGGCGGCGGCGTGGGCCTGCCCGCGGCGTACGCCGGCACCGGGATCGGGGCGCTGGCCTGCGCGATCCTGGTCGCGAACAACCTGCGCGACATCCCGACCGACACCACCTCGGGCAAGCACACCCTGGCGGTGCGGCTGGGCGACGCGCGCACCCGGGTGCTGTTCGTGCTCCTGGTGGCGCTGTCCTCCGTGGCCCTGCTCGGGGTGGCCCTCGCGACCACCTGGTGGGCCCTGCTGGGCCTGGCGTACGCCGCCCCCGCACTCCCCGCGGTCCGGACCGTGCTCGCCGGCGCGGACGGCCCGGACCTCGTCCCGGTGCTGAAGCAGACCGGCACCGCCGAGCTGCTGTGGGGGCTGGGGCTGTTCCTGGGGGTCGTGCTCGCCGCCCTGGGCCGTGCCGCGGGGTAGGGCTCAGGCCAGGTCGATCCCGTGGGCGAACACCCCGTCCGGGTCGACCTCGCGCTTCACCGCCACGAGCCGCTCCCACGTGCGCCGGTCGAAGCACTGCTCCGCCACCTCGCGCCGCTCCTGCCCGTCGGTGAAGTTGAGGTAGCCGGGGAGCGGGGCCAGGTGCGGTGCGGTCCGCTCCCACAACGCACCGATCCTGCGCTCGGCCTCCAGGCCGGCCGCCGGGTCGCCGAGCAGCCCGACCACCTCCAGGCTGTGCCGGGCCTCCCGGGAGGCGAAGCTGGCGGTGGGGTCCGGCACGGCCACGGCTCCCCCGGCGTGCCGGGCCTCCGCGAACAGCATCGGGGAGGGCGCCTGACCGCCCACCACCGTCTCCAGCATCGCCTCGACGACGTCGTCGCCGAGGCCGGCCAGCCACCGGCCGCTGCTGATCGCCGGCACCGGGTCCACGGGGTCCTGCGAGATCTGCGCCGACTCGGCGAAGCGCATCGGCCCGAACAGGTCCATGGCCGGCTGCCGCCAGCGCCGCAGCCGGTCGACCCACGCGGCCCCCTCGGCGAGCGGTCCGCAGTGGCACCCGCGGACGATCGCGAACGCCTGCCCGCGCAACGGCTCGGGCACGACGTCCAGGGGCGGGAAGGCGGTGATGTTGAAGGCACTGGTGAGCTCGCGCGGGGCGTCGACGATCCACTCCCGGTAGCGGTCGAAGACCTCGCGGGCCGCGTCCAGCGGATAGAGCAGGTTGCCGCCGTACACGCGATCGACGCGCGCCAGTCGCACCTCCATCTCCACCACCACGCCGAGCGTCCCGGCGCCGGCTCCGCGCAGCGCCCAGAAGAGCTCGGGATGGGTCTCCCGGGAGGCGGTGACCACCCACCCGTCGGGGAGGACGACGCGCAGCGACGTGACCCGGTCGACCGACAGCCCGTGCTTGCGCGCCAGCCAGCCGAAGCCGCCACCCAGCGTGTAGCCGACCGCGCCCACGTGGGGCGCGGACCCGAGGAGCGGCGCGAGCCCGTGCTCCTGGGCGGCCGCCAGCACCGGCCCCCACTGGACGCCGCCGCCGAGCGTCGCCGAACGCCGGGCCGGGTCGACGGCCACGTGGTCGAGGCCCGCGAGCACCAGCAGGATCGAGTCCTGGTCGGCGGGCACCACGACCCCGTGGCCGGTGGTCTGGACCACCAGCCGCTTGCCGACGCGGCGCGCCGTCCGCACGGTGTGCACGACGTCGCCGACGTGGGCGGCGACGACGACGGCAGCCGGCCGGTGGGTCACGGCCAGGTTCCAGGCGGCGGCCGCCGTCGCGTAGCCGGGATCACCCGGGAGGTACCCCGCCCCGTCCAGGGCCGCGAAGTCGCGGGACGACAGCGGTCCGGTGGTCGGTGCTCCCAGGCCTGTCGGGTGCGGGTCGGTCACGTGCATCACGTCGCTCCGTTCATCGGGGGGTCCTGGACCGAGGGTGTGGCCGCGACCCGCACGGCCACCATCCCGAGAACGGGGGGCCGACCGTCGGCAGGACCACCCCCTCGTCCGGGGGATTGCCGCCCCCGCCCCGGCGCTCTACCTTTCGCGACATGGGCATCCGTGCGCTCGACCGCCGAACCCTGGCTCGGGCGGGGGACGAGGTCGCCGAGATCTGCCGTTCCACCGCTGACCTCGCCGAGGTGCTGGCGTCGGTGTCCGACGCGCTCCGCCCCGCTCTCCAGCACCACGGCGCCTTCCTCGGCGTCACCGACCCGGCCACGACCGTGTTCACCACCACGGCCGTGATCGAGTCGCTCCCCGAGACGATGTGCGCGCCGTGGATGGAGAACGAGTTCCTCGTCGACGACGTCAACAAGTTCGTGGACCTGCACCGGAACGCCAGCCCGGCCCGGACCCTGCACCGCAGCACCGGCGGGCGACCGGGGACCAGCGCCCGCTACGTCGACGTCAACCGGCCCGCGGGCTTCGGTGCCGAGCTCCGCCGTACCTGCTCCGTGGCCGGTGCCTGCTGGGGCGTGGTGCACCTCGTGCGCGAGGAATCAGCGCCGGACTTCACCGACGAGCAGGTGGCCCTCGTGGACCGGGTGGCCCCCGTGCTGGCCGAGGCGATGCGCGGCGCCGCGCGGACGCGGCGGGTCGGCACCCCGGCGACCGACCCGCGCCCCGGGGTGATCACCCTCGACCCGCGCGGGCACGTGGTCTCGATGACGGACCGGGCCACGGAGCTGATCGGGGAGCTCGGCCACGGCCCGATCCAGGCGGGCCCGGGAGCCGATCTCCCGGGGGAGGCGTACATGGTCGCCACCAGCGCCCGGGCCGGCGCCCTGGGTCGGCCGGCCCCGCCACCCTGGACCCGGCTGCGGACCCGGTCGGGGCACTGGCTGACGCTGCGCGGGGACTGCAGCCGGGCACCCGACGGGACCGTCGCCAGCACGGTGCTCGTGATCGAGCCCTCGCAGCCCTCGGAGATCCTGCCGCTGGTGGTCGCCGCGCACGGGCTCACCGCCCGGGAGCAGGAGGTGCTCACCGAGCTGGCCTCGGGGCGGGCCACCTGTGAGATCGCCGCGCGACTGGCGATCTCGGAGCACACGGTCCGTGACCACGTGAAGTCGCTCTTCGCCAAGACCGGGACCGGGTCCCGGGGGGAGCTGGTGCACCAGCTGTTCACGGCGCACTCCTACCCCCGGACCGAGTTCCACCACCGCTGAGGCGCACGGTCGCCGACCCACGGGCGCCGGCGCCGCGCGGCTCAGAACGACGTCGCGCTGAACGGCGCCGTGGGCAGCTGGGCCATCCGGGCGAAGTCGTCGACGGCCTTGGCGTCACCGCGCAGCCGCCCGGCCGCGGCCAGGGCCGGCACCCCGGCCCCGCCCAGGAGCAGGGAGCCGAGCACGTCGACGCCGAGCTCGAGGTCGGCCTCGCGGCGGCTGGCGGTGACCTCCACCGCGCCGTCGCGCACCTCCACCAGGTAGCGCCCCTCGGCGTACCCCATCGGGTCGGCGACGCCGAGCACCACCGCACCGTCCCCGCGCCACGGGCGGGCCCACAGCGCCGCGACCGGGTCCAGCACCCGCACCCAGATGTGCTCCCAGATCCCCGCGGTGCGGTAGCAGAACGCGTCGCCCAGGGCCCACCGCAGTGGGTCGTCGACCGGGGTACGGCGCAGCATCGCGCGGTCGGCGAGGTCGATGTCGGCGACGAAGCGCCACAGTGCCAGGTGTACGGCGGGGTCGGTCGCCACCAGGTCCCTGATGCGGACCGTGGCGGGGTCGCCGGCCTCGTGGACCTCGTAGAGCACGTGCCCGTCCGGGGTGCCGCCGGGCCCGAGGTGGACGGCGGCGCGGAGCCGGTCGTTGCCCTCCTCCAGCTCGAAGGTGAGCTCGCCGCGCAGGATCGGCTCGTAGATCGAGGGCCGGTCGACCGAGCCGCGGACCTGCCGGTGGAAGCGGGCGAAGTCCTCGGCCACGGCCGGCCAGGCGACGTCCGGCTCGACGACCTCGACCCGACCCGGGTCGACGAAGCCGGGCAGGTCGAAGCGCCGGCTGGTGTCGACCTCGAGGTCGGCGCTGAAGGTCGCGGGGCCGAACCCGAACCGGCCGTAGATCGTGGCCTCCGAGACGGTCAGCGCGGCCACCGGCACGCCCCGCTCCACGGCGTCGTCCAGGTCGGCGGTCATCAGTCGGCGCAACCACCCCTGTCGGCGGTGGGCGGGGCTCACGGTGACGTCGGTGATCATCCGCAGCGGGAGCTCGGCGGCCCCGGCGTTCAGCGTCTTGTCGAAGGAGAGGAAGGTGGCCACCGGCATCGGCCCCGCGCCGTACGCCCCCTCGGGGAGCCAGGCGCCGCGCAGGGTGCTGGCGTCCCGGCGGGCGTGGCCGAGCCACGTCTGCGCCGTCGACCGCTTGGCCCGGCCCGCGTGGAACCCGCGGGAGACGGCGTCGAAGAACCCCAGCGCCAGCTCCTCGTCGGGCGCGGTGGACTCGGTCAGCTGGAGGGTGCGCAGCTCGGCTCTCACACCGCCAACCTAGCGACCCACGGTGCGTGGCCTCATCCGGTTTTTCCGGGGGACCCACGGCGCCGGCTGCGGGCTAGGCTGGCGGCATGGAGCTGCTCATCATCCTCGGCATCCTCGTCGCCGCCTTCGTCGTCTGGAAGCTGCGGGTTCCGATCATGGCGAAGGTCCTCGGCCAGCCCGAGCACCGGATCCGCCGCCAGCTGGAGCGGCGCAAGCGCTGACGCCGCGGCACCCCTTGTAACGCGCTGTTATGCCGTCCATCGCACCCGCACATGGGTACGACGGACGCAGTAACGGCGCGTTACAAGCGGGGATGGCGCCCGGACTCGAGGGCCCTCGGAACCGCTCAGCGGCGCTGGACGAGGTACGGCGCGAGGTCGCTGATGTCGGTGCCGTAGCGGGCGACCGTGGCGTCGTACTCCCGCCTGAGCCGGCGCTTGGCATGCTCGCGCTGCCGACCCCAGAAGTCGGCCCACAGGATCCGCGACATGCCCAGGTGGAAGCCGGTGATGAAGTCGGTCCGCCCCTTGTCGCGCCACAACAGCTCCTCGGGGTCCCGCTCGGCGAAGCCGCCGTCCTCGATCCGACGCAGCTTGGCTCGGCCGTCGACCTCGAAGACGTGGCGACCGACCCGAAGGTCGCACCGGACCCACCGACCGCCGTCGTCGAGGACGAACTGGGTCTCGATCGGACCCAGGCCCATTTCCGCCACCAGGATGCGGGCCAGGCTCTCGGCGACCGACTCGGCCCCGGGATCGGCGAAGTCGATGCAGCGGCGGACCGTCCGGATGCCGCGCCAGTACGCCATCGGCTCGCAGGCACGGATCAGCTCGTGCCGACTCACGCCCCGCTGCATCGCTGCGTCACAGGCCACCACCCCGCCCCAGAAGCCCTGCTCCCGCGCCACGTCGACCGCGGTCCGCGGCAGATCGAGCACCGGGAGTCCGGCGCGGTACTGCACCTGGTCGTCCCGGTGCACCGCACCGTGGTGCTTGACGCCGTGTCGAGTACGGGAGCCGCGGACGTGCGGGCGGGTGACGTGGACCGGCTGCCGGTGGGCGTCCAGCATGGGGAGCCCGTGGGCCAGCCCGGCGGAGTGGTGGCTGAGGACGTGGTCGGTCACCATCGTCGCGGACGCCGCCCGCACCACCGCCAGGGGCCGGTCGACGAACGGGCCCCACGACTCCCACGTGCTGCGTTCGGCGTAGACACCCCACCGCACCCGGACCCAGTCGCCGCGCCGGACCAGTCGGTCGATCTCGTCCTCGCCCAGCCCGAGTTGCTCCGCCCGGGCACGAGTGATCAGACCATGGTGGTGGGCCAGGTGCGCCTGGATCGCGGGGATCGTCGCCATGTCACCACCGCAGCCGACCCCGCGAACCTGCGCACCCCCCGCGTGAGCAGCTGTGGACGACGACCCGGTACTCCCAGCCGGGGAGTCGTCCGCTGGCCCGCCCGACCTTGCTCGCACCGCTTGTAACGCGGGGTTACCGGCTCCGTCGCACCCGAATAGAGGTACGCCGGCCTCGGTAACCCCGCGTTACAAGGTGCCCGTTGCCACAAACTGGCGCAGCGCCGCGTCGTACGGCGCGAGGTCGAACCCCTGGTCGGCGACCCACCCGTCGTCGTAGTAGGTGTGGGCGTAGCGCTCGCCACCGTCGCAGATGAGCGTGACGACCGAGCCCTGCCGACCGGCGGCGCGCATGTCGGAGATCTTGCGCAGCGCCCCCCACAGGGCGGTCCCGGTGGAGGGACCCACGGCGCGACCGGTGAGCCGCGTGCACCAACGCGCGGCCGCGATCGAGGCGGCGTCGGGCACGGCGATCATCTCGTCGATCACGGTCGGGATGAACGACGGCTCCACGCGCGGGCGCCCGATCCCCTCGATCCGCGACGGCACTCCCGTCGTCCAGTCCGGGTCCTCGCTCTCGTAGGCGGGAAAGAAGGCGGAGTTCTCCGGGTCCACCACGCACAACCGGGTGTCGAGGCAGCGGTAGCGGAGGTAGCGGCCGATGGTGGCCGCGGTGCCGCCGGTGCCGGCCCCGACGACCACCCAGTCGGGGACCGGGTGCCGCTCCAGGCGCATCTGGCCGAAGATCGACTCGGCGATGTTGTTGTTGCCCCGCCAGTCGGTGGCGCGCTCGGCGTAGGTGAACTGATCGAGGTAGTGCCCGCCGGTCTCGTCGGCCAGGCGCTGCGCCTCGGCGTACATCTCCGGGGGTCGGTCCACGAATTGGCAGCGCCCGCCGTGGAGCTCGATCAGCTCGACCTTCTCCTGCGAGGTCGACCGCGGCATCACCGCGATGAAGGGGAGCCCCAGCAACCGGGCGAAGTAGGCCTCCGAGACCGCCGTGGAGCCCGAGGAGGCCTCGGTGAGGGTGGTGCCCTCGCGGACCCAGCCGTTGACCAGCGAGAAGAGCACCAGCGAGCGGGCGAGCCGGTGCTTCAGCGACCCGGTCGGGTGGACCGACTCGTCCTTGAGGTAGAGGTCGGTCCCCCACGCGGGCGGGAGGCCGACGTCGTGCAGATGGGTGTCGGCGGAGCGGTTGGCGTCGGCCTCGACCTTGCGGATCGCGTCGTTGAGCCACGCCCGGTCACCCTCGCCCCCGCGGGACCGGCGGGTCTCGGTGGCCATCCCGGGTCGCGGCCTCAGCCGGCGTCCTCGCGGGAGCGGCGCTCCTCGAGCTTGGCCGAGGCCCGCTTGGCTCCCGAGTCGACCCGACGGGCCAGCGCCTCACGCGGCCGGTTGAGCAGGAAGTACGACGCGACGCCGGACAGCAGCAGCGCGATGATGACGGCGACCGGGAGGTTGAGCCGGTCGGAGAAGATCGACCAGATCCCGATCACCACGACCAGCCACCCGGCGAAGATCAGGATGCGCAGGCCGGTGTAGACGAGGAACTCCTTCACGCCCCCAGCCTACGCGGGTGCGGGTGGGCTTGCGGCAGGTGCCTACGCTTGGTGGCGTGCTGAAGTTCCTGCTCGTGGTGGCGATCGTCGCGCTCATCGTCTACCTGATCTCGCGCCGCCTCGGCGGCGGGTCCGGTGGCGGCGGCCTGCGCCGTCCGCAGGGCCAGCAGCCGCCCCAGCGGCCGATGGGTCCCGACGACGACCCGGAGTTCCTGCGCGACCTGAACCGTCGCACCCGTCGGCGTCAGCGCCCCGACGACCCGGGCAGCTGACCGGTCAGGTCCCGGCGGCCCGCTCGACCGCCGGCCCGCCCACCGGCTCGGCCACCGGCCCGCCCACCTGCTCGACCTCCGGCGCGGCGTAGGAGTGCTGGCTGGAGGTGGAGAAGAAGTTCACCCCGATGAAGCTCCACCACAGCGTCGCCAGGCCCACCAGCGCGACGTACGCCGCGTTGCGGCCCTTCCAGCCCGCCGTGGTCCGTGCGTGCAGGTACGCCGCGTAGACGACCCAGGTGATGAACGCCCAGACCTCCTTGGGATCCCAGTTCCAGTACGACGACCACGCCTGGTGGGCCCAGATCGGCCCGCTGATCAGCACCGCGAACGTCCACACCGGGAACCCGAAGGCGTGCATCCGGTAGGAGATCCGGTCCAGCACCGTCGTCGAGGGCACCCGGGCGAGGTAGCCGGTCTCCCGCTCCCCGGTGCGCTCCTTGACCAGGTACAGCACCGAGGTGATGCCGCCCAGGGTGAAGACCGCCGTGGCGATCACCGCGGCGACGACGTGGATCACCAGCCACGGTGAGTTCAGCGCCTCGGTCAGCGGCGCCACCGGGTCGTAGAGCCAGATCACCGCGAGCATCAGCATGCTCAGCACGAAGCCGGTGACCAGCGGCGCCATCCACGCCAGCGCGAACCGGCGGTACAGCACCAGGTAGAACAGGGTGACGAAGAAGGTGCCGGCCAGGGTGAACTCGTACATGTTCCCCCACGGCACCCGGTTCGGGTCCGCCGCCATCCCCCGACCCACGAGGGAGACCAGGTGCACCGCACCGGCCAGGCCGGTGAGCAGCACGCCGAGCCGGCCGAACATCGCGAGCCGGGCCCGGACGGGCTCCTTCCCGCTCCCCGCGCGCTCGTCCGGCACGTCGGACCCGTCCGAGATCGGACCGGACGACACCGGACCGGAGCCGGCGGCGGCCCCGACCGGCACCGCCGGCTCGGCGGTCGCGGCCACGGGCACCCGGCGCATCGCCGTCCACTCCACGAGGTGGGCCAGCAGTGCCAGGAAGTACACCACCCCCGCGACGGCCACGGCCTGGTTGCTCAGGGCCTCCCATGCCTGGTCGGTCACGACTCCTCCTCCATCTGCGTCACGATCGCCTCCAGCTCGGCGGCGACGTCCCCGCCGCCGGAGCGGTCCAGCCCCGCCACGTCGACGACCGTGGCCCCATTCTCGCTCCAGGCCCGCACCCACACCCGGCGGGGGCGGATGAACAGCGAGCCGAGCAGCCCGAGGAGCGCGAGCACCACGCCCCCGAGCGCGACGAACTTGCCCGGGCTGCGGCTGATCTGGATCCGGTTCCAGCGCTCCACGCCCTCGAAGGTGACCGTGCCCAGCCCGTCGGGCAGCTCCGCGGACTGGCCGGGGGTGAGGTCGAGGCGGAACATCGACCCGTCCTCGGCCCGCACCTGCTCGGCGTCCTCGGTGTCGAGGGAGTAGACCGACTGCGGGGTGCCGTCGTCCATCCCCAGGTCCCCGGCCCAGGCGATCATCGAGATCGCCGGGTTCAGCGAGTCACCGAACGCGGAGAACGGGCCGGTCTCGTCGGTGAAGGCGTAGGTCGGGTAGAACTCCCCCTCCAGCCCGATGGGGGTCGGTTGCGCGTCGGCGGCCTTGACCACCCCGAAGGAGCGGAACGAGGCGTCGGTGGGCAGGAAGGTCGTGGGCCCGCTGTAGGAGACGTTGCCCTGGCCGTCCTCGATGGTGATGACCGGCGCGTAGCCGTGGCCGATCAGGAAGATCTCCGTGTCGCCGATGGCCAGCGGGTGGTTGACCTTGAGCTCGTACTCCCGCTCCGGGGCGTCCGGCGAGGCCTGGTACTCCAGGTCGGCGACGAAGTTGCGCGCCTGTCCGGCGTTGGGGCCCTCCCGGAGCCACTCGGCCTCGAAGTCGGTGACGGTGAAGTCGAACGGCTCCATCCAGTCGGTGTCGAACAGGCTGCCGGGCACGAACTCGTCGTACTGGGTGAGGTTGTTGGCGAAGCCGTTCCCGACGACGAGGATCACCCCGCCCCGGTAGCCGAAGACGTTGCCCACCGCGAACCCGACCAGCACCACCAGGATCGCGAGGTGGAAGACCAGGTTCCCCGCCTCGCGGAGCTTCCCGCGCTCGGCGGCGACCGCGTCGTCCCCCTCGGCCCCGCTCCGCACCCGGTAGCGGCGCCGGCGCAGCACCTCGGCCGCGCGGGCCTGGACGGCCGCCGGCTCCGCACCGGTCGGGTACGACGTGTGGTCGGGCAGCCGCCCCAGGTTGCGCGGCGCCCTGGGAGGCTGCGCCCGCATCGCCCGCCAGTAGACGCGGGTGCGGGGGATGATGCAGCCCACCAGCGAGATCATCAGCAGGATGTAGATCGCGGAGAACCACACCGAGTCGTAGACCGAGAACAGCCCGAGCTTCTCGTAGATCGGCGTGAGGTCGGGGTGCTCCTCCCTCCACCGGCTGGCCTGCAGCGAGTCGACGTCGTCCTGGGGGACGATCGACCCCGGGATCGCGGCCAGCGCGAGCAGGAAGAGCAGCACCAGCGCGGTGCGCATCGAGGTGAGCTGGCGCCACCCCCAGCGCAGGAGCTCGCGGGGGCCGAGCTCCCCGGGGCGACGGGTGGCCGTGGCCGGCTCGGTGCGGTCGCTCACACCGCGACCTCGAAGTCGGAGATCAGGTTGATCTGCAGCCAGGTCACGAAGTGGTCCCACGCGCCGGTCAGGAGCAGCACACCGACCGCGACCAGCATCAGGCCCCCGGCCCGGACCACGGCGACCTGGTGGCGGCGTACCCAGGTCAGGGCGCCGAGCATCCGGCGGTAGGCCAGCGCCGCGACGATGAACGGCAGCCCGAGCCCGAGCGCGTAGAACGCCGAGAGCAGCGCTCCGCGGCCGGCGGTCCCCTCGTTGATGGACAGGGTGGAGATCACCGCGAGCGTGGGACCGATGCACGGCGTCCACCCGAGGCCGAACAGGAAGCCCAGGAGCGGCGCTGCCGCCAACCCGACCGACGGCACCGCATGGACGCGGACGTCGCGCTGGAACCACGGCACCAGGCCGGAGAAGGCGAGGCCGAGCACGATCGCGAGCACGCCGAGGACGATGTTGAGCTCACGCCGGTAGGTCACCAGCCAGCTCCCGAGGGCGCCCGAGGCGGTGCCGATGATGACGAAGACGGCGGAGAAGCCGAGCACGAACAGCACCGCTCCGGCGAGCATCCGGCCCCGGCGGGCCGACTCCAGGTCGGCCCCGGACAGGCCGGTCGCGTAGGAGAGGTAGCCCGGGAGCAGCGGGATCACGCACGGGGAGAAGAACGAGACCAGGCCGGCGACCACGGCGACGGGTACGGCGAGCAGCAGGGACCCGGACGCGGCGGTGGTGGAGAACCAGTCACCCATCCTCGGTCACCACCTCGTCGATCAGCTCGGCGAGGGTCTGCTTCGACGGGAGCGGGCCGATGATGCTGGCCGCGACCCGTCCGCGGTCGTCGAGGACGACGGTGGAGGGGATGGTGTTCGGGGTCAGGGTGCCGTCGAAGGCGAGCAACGCCTCACCCGTGGGCGAGTAGAACGAGGGGTACTCGATCCCGAAGGTGCGGTTGAAGCTCTTGGCGTTCTCCTCGCTGGAGTCGCGGATGTTGATGCCGACGAAGGAGGCGTCGTCGCGCTCGGCGGAGAGCTCGGCGAGCTCGGGGGCCTCGGCGCGGCAGGGGGCGCACCAGGAGCCCCACACCACGACGGCGACGGGCTCGCCCCGACGGTCGGCGAGGTCGATCTCCTCGCCGTCCAGGCCGGGCCCGGTGAGCTCGATCGGGTCACCGCGCTCCGCGGGAGCCAGCTGCTGGATCTGGCCGTCGCCGGTGATGTAGCCCTTGTCGCCGGTGCCCTCGGTGTCCGAGCAGCCGGCCAGGAGCACCAGGAGGGCGGCCGCGAGGAGGGCGCGCAGGGACGGGGGCCGTCGTACCGGGAACCGCATGCCGCCTACCCGTGTCCCTCGACGGCCGTGGCCTCGGAGCCGCCGGCCGAGAACGGAGCGGCCCGGTCGGCGACCGGGAGGAGGTCCCCGGCCGGCTCGGAGTAGCTCACCCGGGTCAGGCCGTCGTCGCTGAAGTGGAACGAGGTCACCGAGCACAGGGTGCACTGCCGGCTGCGGGGGTTGTGCAGGAACCAACGCCCCTCGGCCGACAGCCGGGTGGTCCAGATCGGCAGCTGGTGGGAGACCAGGAGCGCCTCCCGGCCGTACGCCGCCTCCCGGGCGTCCAGCACGGCGGCGACCATGCGGGCCTCGATGTCGCGGTAGGGCTCGCCCCACGAGGGGCGCAGCGGGTTCCGGAGCCGGACGAGGTGGCGGGGTTGCAGCAGGGTGCGCACCGGCTGGGCGAAGGAGAGTCCCTCGAACGCGTTGGTGGACTCGATGACCCGGGGCTCGACCTGCACCTCCACACCCAGGCGGGCCGCCAGGGGGGCCGCGGTCTCCTGGGCCCGCTCCAGCGGCGAGGCGGCCAGGTGCACGATGCCACGCTCCCCCAGCACCTCCGCGACCCGCTGGGCCATCGCCCGGCCGCGCTCGGACAGGTGGAACCCTTCCCGCCGGCCGTAGAGGATCCCCTCCGGGTTGTGCACCTCACCGTGGCGCAGCAGGTGGACGACCGTCTCGCTCACGCGGCGCCTCCGGCCGCGGCCGCGCGGGCCGCCGCAGGGAGCGCGTCGACCACCTGCTGCAGGGCCCGGTCGTCGTGGGCGGCGGAGACGAACCACGCCTCGAAGGCCGAGGGCGGCAGGTGCACACCGGCGTCGAGCATCGCGTGGAAGAAGGCCCGGTGCGCGCCCACGTCCTGCCGGGAGGCGTCGGCGAAGCTCCGGACCGGGTCGGCGGTGAAGAACACCGAGAACATGGTCCCGGCCGACTGCACGACGTGGGGCACGCCGGCCGCGGCCAGCGCCTCACCCACGGCGGCCTTGACCGTGTCCCCGGCGGCCGAGAGGCCGGCGTACACCTCGTCGGTGGCCAGCCGCAGCGTGGTGAGCCCGGCGGTGGTGGCGACCGGGTTCCCGGACAGGGTGCCGGCCTGGTAGACGGGACCCTCCGGCGCGAGGTGGGCCATGACGTCGGCCCGGCCGCCGAAGGCGGCAGCGGGGAAGCCGCCGCCGACGACCTTGCCGAAGGTCAGCAGGTCCGGTGTCCAGCCCTCCTCGGCGCCGTCGAGGCCCCACTGGCCGCGGCGGCTGGCCCGGAAGCCGGTCATCACCTCGTCGGAGACGAAGAGGGCGCCGTGGGCCCGGCAGGTCTCGGCGAGGAAGCGGTTGAAGCCTGGCTCCGGAGGCACGATGCCCATGTTGCCGGGGGCGGCCTCGGTGATGACGCAGGCGATGCGGTCGCCGTGCTCGGCGAAGGCCTGCTCCACCGCGGCCGGGTCGTTGTAGGGCAGCACCAGGGTCAGCGCGGTGGCGGACTCGGGGACGCCGGGGGTGCCGGGCAGGGCGAAGGTGGCCAGGCCGGAACCGGCCTCGGCCAGCAGCGAGTCGACGTGCCCGTGGTAGCAGCCGGCGAACTTCACGACCAGGTCCCGTCCGGTGAAGCCGCGGGCGAGCCGGATGGCCGACATCGTGGCCTCGGTGCCGGAGGAGACCAGGCGCACCCGCTCGACCGGCGTGCGCGCCACGATCTCCTCGGCGAGCAGCACCTCGGCCTCGGTCGGTGTGCCGTACGACGTCCCGCGCGCGACGGCTTCCTGCACCGCCGCCTGCACTTCGGGGTGGGCGTGGCCGAGCAGCTTC